>CAZDUE010000199.1:0-1564 GCA_964508575.1 uncultured Methanosarcinales archaeon | reverse complement strand
TGAATTTTTTACAAAATTTTTTCATGGTGGAGCAAAAAAATATCAACCGTTTGGAATGAGAAGGGAATAAATTAAGTCGTAAAAATCTTTAATAACATCAACAAAAACATTAATGGAGGTAAAATAAAATGGCAGTAGAAATATCAACTGGGTTAATAGCATTAGCATCTGGTTTAGCTATTGCAGGAAGTGCAATTGCAGCTGCATGGGCCGAAAAAGAAATTGGAGTGGCGGCAATAGGCGCAATGGCTGAAAAGGAAGAGTTGTTTGGCAAGGGCTTGATCCTTACAGTCATTCCTGAAACCATCGTTATCTTTGGACTGGTCATAGCATACCTAATATTAGGGCTTGCAAAATAAATTTGTTTCAGACAAAATGGGGCTTGAAGCATTAAAGGAAGAAATATTGAATAGTGCAAAAGAGCAGGCAAACTCTCTTATTGCAGAAGCCAGAAAAGAAGCTAACAGAATAATGAAAGAAGCAGAGAAGAAAATTGAGGAAATGAAAGAAAAAAGTGACATAGAAACAAAAAAAATGCTTGACACAATTAAAAGGCAGGAATTAGCATCTGCAGAGCTTGAGAATAAAAAAATACTTCTTGAAGCTAAAAAACAAATTATTGAGAGTGTTTTTATTGAGGCAAAGAAAAGACTTGAAAACTTAGATGACAAAAAAAGAGAATCTTATCTAAAAAAACTGCTTGAAAAGGCAAAAAATGACATTGAAATAGAATATGTCTATTGCAATAAAAAGGATACAAAGTTTCTAAAAGGGTTTAATGTTGAAATTGCCAATATAATAGGCGGATTAATAGCAGAGAATAAAGAAAGAACAATAAGAGTTGATTACAGTTTTGAAACACTTCTGCAAGGCATAAAAGAAAATGAATTGCAGAATATAAATAAGCTGTTGTTTGGTTAAAATGCTGAAACTAAAAGAGCCATTAAAAGAGCAAAAAAAACTAAAGCTTGGATTTTATCCATACACCTATGTAAGGACTGTTGTGATGAGGTCATTACTTTTCAAGAAAGAGGACTATCATAAAATGCTTAAGATGGGTTTTAGCGAAATTGCAAAGTTTTTGCAGGAATCACACTACAAAAAAGAGATAAATGCATTAGCAACGGAGCATTCTGGAGCAGACTTATTAGAACTCGCATTAAATAAAAATCTTGCAGAATCTTTTAAAAAATTAATAAGGATATCCTCTTATGAAATTTCTTTATTAGTTAAAGAATACATAAAAAGAAAAGATATTGAAGATATCAAAACAATATTAAGAGGTAAATTTACTAATGCTAATGAAAAACTGATAGCAAATTCAATAACGGCAGCAGGCACCCTAAGTTATGATTTTTTACTCTCACTTTTAAAAAAGGAATCCATTGAAGAAGTTTTGAAGAATAACAAAATAGTAGATTTTCCATTATTGAAGAACGGACTAAAAGACTTACATGAAAAAAGGAATTTAGTCAGCATTGAAAATGCATTTGATAAATACTACTACAGCCATTTAATTCAATTTTCAAGTATTTTACCAAAAGAAGGAGCTTTGTTTAGGGAC
>CAZDUE010000198.1:0-1650 GCA_964508575.1 uncultured Methanosarcinales archaeon | reverse complement strand
CTTATTTAATGTTGGGAAGCAGGAAGAAATAGTTTTGGATTCTGGTCGGAGCAGGAGTCCAGAAGCAAAACTTTGCGGGAAGCTTGAAGCCAGAGACAGGAATTTGATCATGCTTCAAGCCTCAATCTTCAGGCCTCCGGCAATCAATTCTAGCTTCAATCCTCAGGCAGTAAATTCAAGTCTCATGCTTCAAACAGTCAGTTAACTACACCTTCCATCAAATACTCGAACCGAATGTAACGAACGACGAAAGCGCACGCATAAGTGCTTGAACGCTCTGGAAATTACTGTTTCTTAGAACAAATCTTTCTACGTGGCTAAAGAATTGCTCAATTACATTCATCCAGGATGCATTTGTTGGGAGGAAAATAAGTTTCAGTCTTGGATGAAACCCTGCCAATAATTTTGCTGCTTTTTTATGAGCAGCCCAACAATCCAAGACAATATAAATTATTTTGTCTGGAATTTCTCTCAATATTCTTTCAAAAAAATCAACTACTATGAATGCATTTTTCCAATCATAAAATGAATAGTAAATTTTACCAGTGTGAAAATCCTTAGCTGCAAAATAATCTACAAGTCCTCTCACATTTTGCTTGCCCGGAATTTTATAAATAAAATTCTCTCCTGTATCATTTTTATTTTCAACCCATTTTTTACCTTCATAATGTTTTACTGGAGTTTTTCCTTTTTCATCAAAGAATAACAGAACTGAATTATCAGGCAATTTACTTTTTAATGAATCAATAGTTAGTTTTTTTTAGAAAAATCCGGGTCATTGCTGTATAGCCATTTTCTGCTTTTTTTGTATTTTTTGTTTCCGTTTTTGATTATCTGCCTCAATGTTTCTATGGAAATCCTTTCCAAAAGATTATTCTGGATGCAATAATTCTTCAATTTTAACAGACTCCAAGAGGTAAAATTTTGATTTAGTGTTCTGGGATCAGTGTTCAAAATCTGTATTATCTGGGTTTTTTGCTCTTCTGTAAATTTTGATTTTGGACCGGTTGTTTTTCCCCTACTTAAACACTCACATCCTTTCTTGTTGAATGAATTTATTGCTTCTAAAATACTTCTTTTCTCTCTTTGCATTTTACCTGAGATTTCACTTACTTTCATGCCATCTGTTGAATAGAGAATAATTTTTGCCCTATCTCTTGCAAAAACATTATTTGATCTTGTTGCTTTTTCTATTTCCTGTTTTTCTTCTTCTGCTAGTTTCCTGACAAATGCAGAAGGCTTTCTGCCTGTGCTTTTCTTTCGTTGCATTTTGTTGAGAGGTTTTACGGGGCCCAAATATTTTTTCTTATGCTTCACCTTATCGCCGACGCGATAATTAGAAACTTCATATTTGTATTCGCGACCTTTAATTTTGTAAATTTCTGTATGCATTTGATCACCAATAAGTTAAGGGCTACAAGAGTTATAAAGCTATCGGATAAAATCGCGAAAAGTAGCCAATAATTATTTCGTAGCGCTTAAAAGTTAGATGGTGTAATTAAGATAGAGGATAAGACGGTTACGGTGGAATTTATAGGATTATGACAAAACCCAGTAGTTTTATATTTACTTCTTCTAAGTAATATCTACCTATGCCACAGTAGCTCAGTTGGGAGAGCACACCTATTTCTTTTAGATATTTTTGCCCTA
>CAZDUE010000197.1:0-1653 GCA_964508575.1 uncultured Methanosarcinales archaeon | reverse complement strand
CAAAAGGAAGCCGTCCAGAAACTCGGGAAGATCCAAAAAAAGTCTTGTTAAAAACATTCGGTCTTTTTAATCTCATAAGTACAGCATTGTTAATTTTTGGCTCAAAACCAAATTCTGAAAAAAACTTTTTTACAACCATTATACCACCTGGAACTAGTTTTATGAAGGTTATTTAAAAATCTTGTTATGCAGCTTTATGAATAATAATGCCAAAACTTATTTAAACTGTCTGAATCGCACATTGTAAATGGCAGAAAAAATCAGAATAAATAGCAAAAACAGGAGACGGCTGAACATAGTCCATCCTATTTTTAGAATAAAAGGAGGGGCTGAAAAAGTTATAATTGATATGTCTTTGTGGGGCTCAAGCTCTTACGATACAGAAGTATTTACCTTTTTCAATGATGATTATTTAAAAAAACTTAGCAAATACACTTTTGTATCAGAATCTGAAAAGCTTTTTATGTCAAACTTTTTAGGATTCAAAGCAAATCCTTTTATTAACTCGCTGATAAAGAAGCTTGGAAAAGAACTTGCACATAAATCTTCTGCTGACGACATATTTTTACTAAGCAATTTTCCAGCTAGTATCGTATTTTATGAAGCAACAAAAATAAAGCCAGAACTGAAGAAAGCAAAAAAAATATTCTTATGCTTTGAACCAGATCGGCTTCTTTATCATAAAGAATCTAAAAGATTAGGATATCTTCCTCGAGAATTGCACTCTGCAAAATATCATTTTGCTGCATTTCTGATAAACTATTGGAAAAAACATGATCAAGAGGTAGTTCAAAATTCTAATGTAATCACTTTAAGTAGGTTCGTAAATGAACAGGTTGAAAAAATATACGGCAAGAAAGCAGTTAAGACATTTGAGCATTACACTTATCTATTTGATCAGAAAAAGAAAGAAGAAGGACTTAAGAATATTAATCAGAAATTCAATCTAAATATTCAGAAAAATGAGCTTGTTTTCCTTTCACTAGGAAGACTAGAGCATGGAAAAGGAATAGAACAGATTATAGAAATATTCAAAGAATTGTTAAAAGAAAATACTGACATCAGATTAATAATTGGAGGCAGAGGAAGTCTCTCAAAGAGAGTTTTAGAACTTACTAAAAACCAAGGAAACATAAACTATTTAGGATTTATTCCCGACGAAAATATGAGAGATATCTACTCAATATCAGACATCTTTGTTTTTTTAGGAGAAAAAGAAACAGGAGGACCTTTAACTGTTATTGAAGCAATGGGCAATAACCTTGCAGTTCTTGTCCCAGATGATGGAGGAGCTGCTTTCGAGATAGTTGAAGATCAAAAAAATGGATTTATAACATCACTTGATAAAGATTCTATTAAGATTAAGATAAAAGATATAATAGAGCTTTACAATTCCAAGAAGATTGACAAGATAAAAGCAAATGCGAGATCTTGGGTTGAAAAGAATGCTACAAGAGAAAAAGCAAAAACAGACTTCTTGAATTATTTGAAGAGTGTTTAGATTTGAAATTACAAACTAGAAATTCCAAACAAAAATCCGTATGTGCATGCACCTGCTCACGTGCCATATTACTTTCATGATTGAATTTTGACCTCCGGATGCTATGCATCCATGAGAATTCTTTAGGTTGAACAAGAAGATTGCTCTTCTTA
>CAZDUE010000196.1:0-1687 GCA_964508575.1 uncultured Methanosarcinales archaeon | reverse complement strand
AAATTTCATTGAACTGGGAGGTCCTGAGATTATCCTTTCTTTATCAAGATCCTTTGCAGAAAACCAAAAAGTTGCTTTCCCATCTGAATATTTCCATCCGCTCTTTACTTTGAAGTCATAATCACTAATTTTCTCCCTGAGATATTCGAAAACTTTCAATAATCTTGCACCAGCAACATCATGCTTTCCAGAAGTTGAAGCTTGAATCACAATATTGTTTTTCTTTAATAAGATAATATCAAGCTCCTGCTCTTGAAAAAACTTATCTGAAGGATTCTTTAAAAATGCCGAACAAACTTCTTTGAACCTTGTAAAACTTTCTAAACTAATTGCAGCAGCAGCATTCCTATCTTTCTGGACAGGATCAATTATTATTATGGGGCTTACAAGCTTTGACTTATTCAGTTCAACATTAATATTCTTTCCCTTGTAGAACTTTTCAATATCAATCAACATTTTATCGTTCCATTTTGAAGCTGCCTTGATTAAGGAATTAAAACTCTTGTAATTTATTATTAATAACTCACAAGCATAGCCAGAAAATCCCTGAACATAAGACTCAGCTCCGTAAACTCCAGCAGTCTTCATGAATTTCTTTAATAGCTTAACGTCATTTTTAGATCTAATGTTCAATTTTTTATTCACATATTCAGTGTGCAATGGGCTTACATCAGTTATATTAAGCGCCTGCTTTGAATCTTTAATATCTAAAATCGGAACAATTTCAATTGAAAAATCTCCTTTTTTAATGATAAAATAATCCCTGCTCCCTCTTAATCTCTCAGGATTATGCGATTTAACAATCAGATATAGAATATCTGAAAGCTTATCTGTTTTATCCTTGTAGTTTTCATAATTAAATTTAACAAAAATATCAATATCAAAAAGATCAAGCCAAGTTCCTTTAGCTCCTGAGCCGCCTAAAATTGCTCGAGCATTAATCTTCTTAAGCTCTTTATTCAAATCATTAATAAGTTCTGAAGAAGTATCGAAAGCTTTTTTCTCGACACTTAACTCAGGAGTTATTCTTGCAATCACACTCTTGAAATTTATCTTTTTTTTATTAGTCTTATTTTTCACACTTTTTTTAACACTGCTTTTTTTTGTCATAATATTTGCCATAATAATGATGAAAGAAAAGGATTATATAAGGATTGCGATAATTAGACAATAAAGAAAAAGAACCAGTGATAAACAAATAAAAATGACGAAAATAATCATACTTGATACAAACTTTTTATTAATCCCTGCACAGTTCAAAGTAGATATATTCTCAGAAGTTGAGAGGATATGCAATTTTAGATATCAACTCGTAATTATTGATAAAACTCTGGAAGAACTTGAAGATATTGTTTCAGAAACCCAAGGAAAAAACTGAAAAAATAAAAAAAAAACAAAAAAAATAATAAAAAAAAAAAAAAAAAAAAAACAAGATCAAAATACTTGAGAGCCCTGAAGATTATTCAAAACATTATGCTGATAGAATAATAATAGAAACTGCTGAAAAAAACAAAGAAGTTGTTGTAGCAACACAAGATCGTGAGCTGAAAAGAATCCTTAAAGACAAAAATACGCAGCTAATTGTGATGAAGAACAAAAGCTATCTGGATTTTGCTTGAGATTATTCATCATGGACATCTTCTAAAAAATCTTCTAAATTCCATGATTTTAATAGACGATTAAATTC
>CAZDUE010000195.1:0-1688 GCA_964508575.1 uncultured Methanosarcinales archaeon | reverse complement strand
CGTTTCTGCACAAAAAAGTCTCAAAATTAAGAAATTGTTTTGCATCTTTAAAGAAGACTTCTATAGCAAATCTTTTCAGATACAGTTTGACAATAAATTTCGCAGTAAATTTATTCGTGTTCGTCACAAAAAATACTGGATCATCATGTACGCCTTCTTTTGAGACTACTACCCTCAATAATCCAAAAGTTTTGAAGTCAATATTTTGTTCATAAATCCAATAAGATTTTCCCTTTATTTTGATGAGAGTGTAATCTTTGTGGGGGATTTTCCTCATCAACACATTGAGAGGAATGCCTTTCTTTCCTCTTTTGACCGAACTATCTGCTCGTATGCGAGAAATAAATGTTTTTTCTTTCTCATTTATTTTCTCGAGAAGAGGACTCTTGCAATACCAACTATCAAAGAGAAACACATCCACCAAATAATCGTCAGTTAATATGTCCACATCATCTTTTGCAAGCAGTAATTTATGGTCATTTTCTTTGACAATACGAGAAGAAATAGTTGCGACTTTTCCATATTGATAAATCGCGCTGGATACCACTCTCATGCCGGGATAAAAAGAATTGGAAGTGTGATCATGTTGTATTTTCTCATGAGGAAAATCTTTTCCTGTTTTCTTGATGAGGGTATCATCAATGATCCCTAATCGCAGACCGATTGCCGGAAGCATCTTTAAAACACACTGTTTGTAGGCCTCTTTAAGCTCAGCAATAAGGGGGAGAAGTCGTTCATATTCTCGATGAAATCCTTTTGTCCCGCTCTGAAGGCGCAAAAGTCTGCTGAGTTCACTCAGCGCTCCCTTTCTGCTTCGCAGAACGGTAGCAAATAATCTTTTTCCAAAATCGATAACTTTTTCTACATTAGCTCTTTTATTACCTCGGGTTTTGCGGGACATGGGTTTTACCTCTGAGGTAAAGCCTATGCCCCCTTCTTCACCTCTCTTTATAAGTGAAAACGAAATAAATATATAGAAGTATCGACTACAAGAAAGCTAAGAGGTCAAAGATAAGTCATAAGTATACTTCTCAATAACGTATTCTCCTTCTGCTGGCTCTAATTGATACAATTCTGAACCCCAAGAATCTGGAGCACAAACTGGAACTAATTTTCCACTTGCAAACTGCCGTTTAAGATTTTCCGGCGAGACCTCTTCTGATTCAATCTGACGAGTATAAATAACAGGAATATTGTATTTTCTTACCTCATCAATAAATGCTTTAATTCTTGGTGTAACTTCTTGCGCTGGTTTTACATTTAATCCCTGTTGAGCAAAAATCCCATCATCATGACAGAAATCGTTTTGGATATCAATTACTAAAATCCCCATCTTCTTAAGTTTTGTTCTATTATTCATTTTTGCCGTCCTGCTCCTTGTAACAATTCTTCCATTGCACTTTTTGTTTCTTCATTTGGCATAACAGATAGAATGAAATCTCCGATAGTTTGATATTTTACACCTGTCGTCTCTATAATTCTGTGCAAAACCGACCTTGCTATTTCGTAATTATCCAATCCCGTACAGAATGGTACAAGTGACTCTTGATAACTAATATTAGTCAAGCGCAACCTACCGATTGCATAATCCAATTCCGTCAAATTGCAAACTAATGGGCTCTTGTACATTTTACATTTATCACTATTAATTATTATGAAGTAGTCACCCACTGTTATTAATAAATCTC
>CAZDUE010000194.1:0-1762 GCA_964508575.1 uncultured Methanosarcinales archaeon | reverse complement strand
TATGGGGCAGATGCTTTAAGATTTAGTGCTGCTGATATAAGCGCAAAAAATGGCAAAGCACAGGCTGTTAAGATTTTATTGCAGTATTATTATAATTCTCAGAGAGGAACTCATTCAAGTACTGATGTGATCCGGGATCCGAGAGCATATCCTCTGCAAAATGATATTGCTGATTGGTTTATTTCAATGTATAAATCAAATCCAAACAAAGTGGAGAGAGAACTTGATTTGATTTTTGAAGGTACTGAATTTATGTCTCTGGATGATTATAAAAAAGCAAGATACCTTCAAGGATTAAATGAACTAAAAAGGATTTTAGAAAATACATTACAAGTAAAAACTCCAACTGCGAGTCTTTTTAGAAAACAAATGAACGCAGAACAAGAATCATTTTTCAGAAGAATGAATCAGCAGTCATATAAATTAATGCTCCAATACTTATTTCCTGATGATAATATAATTCAGTCATCTTCAGGTCACAGATATAATTCTGATTTGATTGAAAGATTCTTGGATGATTATGAATCCAATCCAGAACAAACTCTTAGAAAGCTCAATAATTTGTTTGTAAACGGAAAAGTTCCTTTAGATAAAATACCACGTTATAAAGAAGGTTTGGATTTATTGAAACACTTACTTGAAACTAAAAAATTCCCATCTTCTGATGAGGTAGTGAAGAAAAATTCTGAAATCTTGAAAGGCAAAGAATTTGAGCAGAAGTTTTTAAGCACTGCTGGAAGGCAGATTAACAACGAGTTTGTTTCCACGATTACTGTTTATTTTGATACTGTAACTGGAGAAATTAAAGGGTTTGATTATGATCCTGAAAATGTTGATACTACTACAGTAGCAAGATTAAGGGTTAATAGGGATTTGAGAACAGGAGCTTATACAATAAGTAATGTGAATCTAGAAGATAGAACAAAATTTGTGGAAAAAATAATTTATGATACTGTTGATAATTTCAATAATCTTCAAAAAGCTAATGAGGTGGATCCTGAAACAACTCAAGCATTAGATAATTCACAAAGATTAAGATCAGAAATTTTAGGATTTGTTAATAATCTGAGGAGTCCTGATAATAATAGGGCTCAACTTTATGCCACTCCTGCTTATTTTGCAAATGCACTTGAAAGAATAAGATTCCAGAGAGAGGAATTAGTAAACAGGCTTAGCTATGTACAAAACTTCAGAAAGGGAGTGGGAGAGTTTGAGTTGATTGATTCTATAAAAGCATTAGATTCTGTTTATTATGAGATTATTAATCTTGATTTACAAAAACCAAAAGCTGAAGGTTTTGGACGTAAAGTATGGGACTTTTTCAGGAATGCTGCTCCTGTTTTCATAATTGTTCCTTTAGCTTATTTATTATCGCAGATAGGAGATTCAAATTCAGGAGTTCATTTAGCAGCAATGCTTCCTATTTTCATTATTAAAAATGCGCGAGATACTCCAGATTCTAGAACTGAAAATCAAGCTGAAAATCAAGATATTGAAATCCCTGAAACATTAGGTGTGGAGGATGAAAGTAATCCATATTCATTTAGTGATAATAAAGAAGATACTCTTGAAAATCTGGCTGATCTTATTTATGGTGATGTTGTTGATAATGGTGTTGCTGTAAAAACATTAGTAAGTTATAGAACAAAACTGGATAGCAATGATCCTCTTAATTCACAAGAAAAAGAGGTTGAGGATATTATAGCATCTAGAATTAATAACTTGAAAGATGATGATAAAGCTCAAGCTCACAATGATATCA
>CAZDUE010000193.1:0-1770 GCA_964508575.1 uncultured Methanosarcinales archaeon | reverse complement strand
CTGCAGATCCTATAAACTGAGGATTTTTAGCTTTATCAAAATCAATCAAATGTACTTTTCCCTCAGTATCAACAAGAACATTATCACCATGCAGATCATTATGGGTTATTCCTTCTTTATGAAGATCGTGAACTATTCTTGCCAATTCATCATACATCTGAGGAGTGTCTTTTCCTTCAAGATGAAGTTGATTAAGAGTTTTGCCATCTATAAATTCTTCAGCAATTATACGATCAGAATATTTAGCATAAATTTCTGGAACTCCTTTAACTCCCTGAAGATCTGTTAAAATGTCATACTCTTGATCCATTGTACGAGCTTCTTTTGCAACCTTTAACAATACTTTTCCTTTCAGAGGATCATCAACTACAAACGCAGTTCCAAAAGCTCCTTTGCCTAAAATAACTTGAGATTTAACGTCTTTGAATTTTTCAGAATCTAAATCCTTCAATAAGTTATACAATCCTTGAGCAGATGAATCTTTTCCATCATCTGAATTCAATCTCTCATAAAGATTTTGAACTTTTAACTCAAACGCATCTTTCAAGATATTTTCAGATCTTAAGATGCTTTCTAACTTAGGAGTCATTCCTCGAGCATCTCGCAGCCATTCTGCAAAGTAATAAATCTGATCTTCTGGCAGTGAAGGAATTTTATCTTTAATAATTGACTCTAAAGTTTTTGCAGGTTGTTGCTCAGAGATTTTTGGACTAAAAATTGAATTCAACTTAAAAATCGAACTAACCTTATCAACCCAATACTTCGCAGTTAATGCAGCACCTGTTGCACTTACTAATAAATATGGAATTATATAATTAGCAATTGAAACATGCTGAACATTATTCACAACATCAGCAGTGGTAGCACTTGCAGGATCACTCAACAATAAAACAGCTCCAAGTCCTGCAGCGATTGACGCAATTCTTTTAGCTTTACTGCTTGATTTACTGAAGAAATTTTTAATCATATTTTTCATGTACAACACAGTTGATCCAATTCCAACTATTCCAATATTTGCAATCACACCAATTGTTTTATCATTAGGACCTATATCTATAAATCCATTATCAACCAAAACATCAGCAGTATGAGGACCAAACCCAATAGCGGCTGCAATGGCTGCTATAAAAACTGCAGTAGGACTTGCAACTTTTTTAATTTTCTGGAATCTCGCAGTTTTTCCATCTTTTTCATTTTTGTTCTCTAAATCACCAATAATATTATCAATAACTGTTTTTGCTTCAAGCCGGTTTTCTGAAGATATTTTAGACATTTCTAATGCAATAATATCTGCTATTTCTTGCTCTCCAGCATTAAGCTTTTCTTTTGTCGATAATTTATTCTTATAACTTTGAAGAATCCTCAGCCCAATTTTTCTATCTTCTATTGCATTCAATAATCGTTCTTGCAAAGTATCCTGCAATTTTTTTGATATTGCTTTTTTATCAGAAGATATCTTATTAATAACTGATTCTAATAACTCTTGAGTTGAAGGCCTATCTTCAGCCGCAATATTTTGAAGATATCCTGAAATTATATTCCCAACTTTTCTCTCGTTCGTTGTTAAAGGTCTTGAAGTTCCTAACTTTTCTTTATATCCCATAATATCTGACAAGCCAATTCCACTGTTAACAAATGCATCATTAACAAAAGCATTGTAAATATTTTTTTCTAAAGAATTTTTATTTCTTAATATTTCTTGATTGACGTCATCCTGATATTTCTTGATAATCGAATCAAGCATGCTTCTGATATCATTGTGAGCTTGAT
>CAZDUE010000192.1:0-1787 GCA_964508575.1 uncultured Methanosarcinales archaeon | reverse complement strand
GTCAATCAGTTTATGTAACGTATCTACTCGCAATGCATATTTTCTTTTTTCAGTTACTATTATTCCTGCCTCCATCATTTTGTTGATATGATGAACTACTGTGCCTCGAGATAAATTAAGTCTATAAGCTAGTTCATCAGATGAAAGCATTCTGTTCTCTTTAGTGGCTTTTAATAATTCTATGAATAATCTAAAGCAAGAGCTGTCTTTATCTCGTAAATTAAATAATCCCAGAGAACTGCCGATCCATTGCAGTTCATCATTTATGTTATTAGCAGGAACTATCTTTTCTCGTATTATTGTTATTCTTCTGATTCTCATGTGATTTATTTATTCATTTCATGTTTTAAAATGTTTGCTGTTTTCAGGTTTGGTTTGTGAGATTCAAGTCTAATGAGAATACTTCAAAATCGTAACATTTATATATGAGTTCAACTTACCATCATTTTAGTTGACCTTAAATCAACAGAAATTTGAGAGGTTGCTAAGAATCTGCTGAAATTTGATTATAAAAGCTTTCGAAAGGTCATAATATCATAGATTTGTGGAGGTGGTTAGAATGAATGAACTTGACAAAATGAATCAAAAGCATGGAGTTCATGTTTATGAAACAGAGAATAATGTTATTGTTTCAATGAATCTTCCAAATATTGATAAGAAAGACATCTCTCTTAAAATCAAGGATGAGTTTATTGAGATTTCAATAAAAAAGCAATTGCAAAAAGAAAAAACTGAAGAATGCTATCACATAAAGAAAAGTGAATCTGGATTTTATTATCAGAAAATTCATTTACCTTTCAAGGTGGATAGTACAAAGCCAGATGCTTCTTACAATAACGGAATTTTAAGAGTGGAAATTCCAAAGATTGCTAAAAAACAAAAAAATGATTGGCTTGAGATAAGATAAAATGAATGATGAAAAACCAAATCCGGAAGAGCTTGATGCTTTAGAGCAGGCAATAAAAGATGCTTCAGAATCTCTAGGATTTGGATCTAAGAAGAACAAGAACTCTGATAAGGTATCTGATCAAGTCCAAGAAGATCCTGAAAAGCTCAAATTAAGAGTTGAAGAATTAACAGATTCTTTAAAAAGATTACAGGCAGAATTTGAAAATTTCAAAAAGCGAAGAGATAAGGAAGAGAAGGAGCGTTTAATATATCATGATGCAAAACTTATAGAGCAGTTACTTCCTATAATTGATACTTTTGAAGCTGCTATAAAACATGTTCGCGAGTTAAGTGGTGATGAAAAATTAATAAGTGGAGTTGAGATGATTTACTCTCAGTTATTTTCAGCTTTAGAAAAGCAAGGACTAAGGCGTATGGAATTATTAAATAAACCTTTTGATCCTTACAAAGCAGATGCCCTGATGCAGGAAAAAACATCTCCTGAAAATGATAATATTGTACTAGAAGAGTTTCAAAAGGGCTACATGTTCAAAGACAAAGTCTTGCGGCATGCCAAAGTCAAAGTAGGAGTTGCAGATAAGTAAGATGATATTAAAAAAAATGAAACAAAAAAATAAGCAAAATGGTGAGGCAAAATGAGTAAAATAATAGGTATAGATCTTGGAACATCAAATTCAGCAGCAGCTGTTTTAGAAGGCGGAAAGCCAAGGATTATTCCAAGTGCAGAGGGCTCTACAATGTATGGAAAATCATTTCCAAGTGTTGTTGCTTTCTCTAAAAATGGAGAAGTTCTTGTTGGAGATCCAGCAAGAAGGCAGGCAGTAAGTAATCCTGACAGAACAATTATGGCTGCCAAAAGAAAGATGGGAACTCAGCAC
>CAZDUE010000191.1:0-2013 GCA_964508575.1 uncultured Methanosarcinales archaeon | reverse complement strand
ACTCCAATCTGCGATAATTGTGGAAAAATAGTTACTTGCAAAGTTAAAGGTTTTGACGGTAAAAAGGTTCATTACTCTTGCGAGGATTATGAATTTGAAAAAACAATTGCTAAGGGCTGTGGACATATTGGAGAGAATGATCCTAAAAAATGCAATGGCAAGTTAATGTGGAAATCAGAGTGGGCTGCTCAATGGTCCAGATGGAATGTTTGTACAGAAGGGGCTGGAAAAGAGTATCAAGTCCCAAATTCTGCTTTTTGGGTTAATGCTGAGATTGTTGAGAGAGTTTTAGATTATCCTTCACCAGAACCAATATTTTACGAACACCTTTTAATAGACAATGTGAAAATGTCTGCTTCTTTAGGAAATGTTGTTTATCCTCATAATTGGCTTGAGGCAGCAACACCTCAGCTCTTAAGATATTTTTATAATAAAAGATTAATGAGAACAAGAAGCTTTTCATGGAAGGATCTTTCTAAATTTTATGATGAATATGACTATGCTGCTCGAGTTTATCATGGTACTGAGAAAATTGAAAATGAAAAAGAAGAAATGCAAATCAAGAAACTATTTATAGCAAGCCAATTATCTGAAATTGAACATCCTCTTAGCGTTAATTTCTCGCATGCTTCTTTACTGGCTCAAGTATTCATGAAGGATTCAGATATTGTTAAGAGCTTGAAAAAAACAGGGCATTACAATGAAAGACAGCATTTAGCAATATTCACAAGAATCAAAAAAGCAAGAGCTTGGCTTGAAAAGTATGCTCCAGATGAAGCAAAGTTCACGATTCAAGAAAAACTTTCTGAAATAAATTTGGCAGAAAATTTAAAATCAGCTCTTCGTGAAATCCCTGAATTAGTTGAAAAACATCAGGATGAGCAGAGCTTATTCAACGGATTTTATGAATTGATAAAAAAGAACAATCTTACTGCTAAAGAATTTTTCGGAGCTTCTTATAAAATACTTCTTAATCGTGATAGAGGTCCAAAACTCGCTACTTTGCTTCTTGCAATTGATAAAGAAAATTTAAAGAAGTTATTTGGAGAATTATGATTCTCAAGTTGTAATAAGCAAGTTTTTTATATTCATAAAATATCCCTGTTTCATGGAATTATTTGTTAAAGGACTTGAAAAAAATCCTGAGCTCGTTTCATTCGAAGAATGGAAACAAAGATTAGAATCTATAAAATCGGCTGAATTAGTCAATGATGAAGAAGACTGCATATTTAATATTTCAGAGTCTTTAGTAGATGCAGTTAGTTCTAGAGCAAAGTCCAATCTGGGAATCTTTTTTTCAGGAGGTGTTGATAGTACAACTCTCGCATTTTTATGCAAGCAGATAGGAATAAAATTCAAATGCTATTCTGTTGGTCTTGCAGATAGTCAAGATCTTGAATGGTCTAGAAGAATCTCAAGATATTATGATTTTGATTTGATTTACAAAGAGTATGATCTTGACGAAGCTGAAGAAATCATAAAAAAAACAGCTCCTTTGTTGCTTCCAAAAGTTAATGCTGTTTCTGAAAACCAGAACCCTGCTGTCACCGTGGGAGTTGGCTCAGTAGTCATGGCTGCCCGTGAATTATCAGAAAATAATTATTTTTTCTCAGGTCTCGGATCAGAGGAAATTTTTGCAGGATATGAAAGGCATGCTCTTGCTAAAGACATAAATTCAGAATGCTGGAATGGTCTTGTGAATATGTGGTCTAGAGATTTAATCAGAGATTTTACATTATCCAAAGAACTTAAGATGGATGTTGCAACCCCCTATCTTGATAATGACTTGATAACAGAGGCAATGAAAGTTCCAGGACATTTCAAGATAGTTTCTGGAGTTAAAAAAATGATCCTTAGAAAAGCAGCAATAAACTTAGGATTGGACGAGGAATTCGCTATGCGGCCAAAAAGGGCTGCTCAGTACGGTTCAGGATTCGATAAAGCAATTGAAAAACTAGCTTCCAGGAAAGGATTAAGCAAAGGAGATTATTTGAAAGGGTTGGTTTGAATGAC
>CAZDUE010000190.1:0-2055 GCA_964508575.1 uncultured Methanosarcinales archaeon | reverse complement strand
CAAAGCAGCATCTAAAAAATAAAGATACTCATCTCTATGATGACAGGTGTCAAAGCAAGAAAATCCTACTAATATATCATTCATTAAAACAAGCAAAGTTTTTCTGGTGTTAAAACAGTATTCAACTGCTCTCTGTTCTCATCAGGGTTTGAGCGAAATCGAGAAAATTCATGTTCATACATGCTAATAACATTCTCTAAGTAAGATGAATCAAATGGAATAATTTGTTCGGAAACCATAATTTTGGTAATGTAGCTGACTATATTAATTTTATTATTTCAATTGCTTAACCATTGCAACTAATGAAGAACCATCACTGTATCCGGGAGATATTTTGATTAAGGGTTCAAACTCCAAACTTATGGCTAACTCATGAGCTTGAGATCCCTCAATAATTGAAGCAAACATTTTTGTAGGCACATACACTGCACAAGAGGATCTATCTATTGCATCTTGTAAAACATGCTCTGCTAGTCTTCTGCCTAATCCATTCCTTCTGAAAGATTCTTGAACTCCAAAATCTTGAAAATCAAAATCCCATTGATTTACAATAAGCTCAATTCTAGGGGCATCGTAGTACGTTATTTGAGGATTATTCGGAAATTCCCTTTTTATTTCAGATACAGCCCACATTTTATCTTTAGCTCTTCTTGCATTGAAAGTTTTCAGAATATTTTCATAAAACTTCATGTCTTGAGATCTGTATTGAGTTCCATATCTAGCAAAGCCAACAACTAAATCCCTGTTCATAGCAAGAAATGCTCTGGAACTTCCATTTTGCAAAGAATCTGCAAAATCATTAACAGTACTATTATAATTACCACAATACTTTTCGAATATTTCCCTGTGTAAATCTAGAACTTGTCTAAGCTTGTCCGAATCATCCAGCTCGTATTGTACAATTGTAATATTGTCCATCAAATTAGTATTTTATCGATCTTTTTTAATTTATTCATTTTTCACTCTGTATAATTCGGTAATTAGTTGACACTTTTTTGTTTTATAAGGTTTATAAATGATATTCTTGTTTTTGTTTTTAGGTTTTGTAAACTGATTATCAAATTGTTCTCTCTTTTTCCGTGGCTATGGAGTATAATTCGGTAATCTGTTTACAATTCGGTAATTGGTTTACAGATTTTTGTAGTACACTTCATCTGGAGTTTTGTACTCCAGAGAATGATGTATGCGTTCTTGATTATACCATTTCATAAAATCCTGAATATTTTCTTCTGGATGTTTTTTGAATCTTTTTTTCATAGTATCAAACCATTTCTCCATTTTACCATTAGTTTGTGGATGGTTTCTTCTTGAAGTCCAAAAATCAATTCCAAGTTTTTCGAGTTCTTGCTCGAACTTACTTGGAGTTAATTCTCCTTTCTTGTTTTTCTTGTTGTTATAAAATTGAGGTCCTTTATCACTTAACATTACAATTGGGCAAACACCATGAGTTAACATAGTTTGGTAGAGTACAAAAGTAGCGTTCTTTTCTGTTGCGTTATCAAACTTTCCTACAGCCATAATCTTTCTACTGCAATCATCAATAAAAGCTAAATACCATTTACTTTTGTACTCACTCCAGTCGGTGTGCCACATGTAATTACTAATAGGCCACTCATAACTAACATACTTTCTTTGACCTCTACGTTTAGGACACTGATCAGTTAAACCTTCTTCATCAAGAATTCTTTGAATCACATGTTGAGAAATACCAAAACCATCCCTTTTCATAACAAAATGCAGTTTCTCACTACCATAATCAGTATATTTTCTCAACTCAACAACTTTACTAACAAAAACAGGGTTCAACCTCAACTTAGGACGACCAGACTTAGCAGATCTAAAAGCCAAATCCCCTAACTCCTTGTGCTTTTGCACAAGTTTGTAAACCATCTGTCTACTAATCGTTTGCACTCTAGCTATAGAAGTAGCACTCCTACCAGCTCTAAACTGCTTAACAATCCAACAACGTTTTTTTCATTAAGTTTTTCCATAAAGAAATCCCAAAATTCCCTGAAATTTAGGCATTAGTTTTGTTTTTCTTTTGTTTTCTCGTTG
>CAZDUE010000189.1:0-2093 GCA_964508575.1 uncultured Methanosarcinales archaeon | reverse complement strand
TAAGAAGAGCAATCTTCTTGTTCAACCTAAAGAATTCTCATGGATGCATAGCATCTTCAAAATTCCAGACGAAACACAATAAGGAGCTGCGTTCCCGGATGGGTGGCATGCGTCAGCTTGTCTGACGCTCGCGAGTTACCGCATGCCTTTACTCGAGAGCAAGCTATTCAGCTTGCATGCGGACCCCTCGCAACGCTCGTCTATGATTTTAACATCATTGAATTTTGACCTTATGACGCTATGCACATACGTATTTTGTTTTTTAATTAAGAAAAATCACAAGCATTCATAACCCCTTGCCGAGATTCCTTATAATGTCTGCTTTAGTTATGACTCCTTCTATCTTTCCTTTGTCAGAGACCATTACCATAGGAAAATGCATCAATAACGAAGAAATAGTCTCGATCCTTGAATTTTTAGAAATAACAGGAGGAGGATCTGACATAACATCTCGAATTTTTAACTCTGAAATATTTTTATCAATATTATTCATGATCGTGGCTTCTGAAACAATTCCTTGAACTTTATCATTGCTTATTACAGGTATCTGGGAAATCTCATACTTTTTCATCTTATCTATTGCCTTTTTCAAAGTATCATTTAAAGAGACAAAGATAACTTTGCGATTCATGATCTCAGAAACTTTAGCAGAACTCTTATTATCTGAATAACTTAAAGCATCAAAAACTTTTTTAGCATTGCTGAAAGAGGGATCTAATCTTCCAGACTCTATTTTTGCTATTAAAGACTGCGAAACTCCCGACTTCTTCGCAAGCTCCTGCTGGCTCATGCCTATTTTTCTTCTCAAAGCTTTTATCTCAGATATTTCAAACTGCATGATTTATAATAATAAGGAATAATATTTAAATTTACTTATTCTGATGTGAATTGTAGAATTAAAAAAATATTATGAAAAAAATAACAAAAAAATTTACTTACCTTTCCCACTCAAGCCTGCTTCTTTCTTTAAGATCTCAACCTTGTCCAGTCTTTCCCATGTGAATTCAGGATCTTCTCTTCCGAAGTGGCCGTAAGCAGCTGTTTTTGCATAGATCGGTCTTTTAAGATTTAATTCTTTAATCAATTCAGCTGGCTTAACAGGAAAGTTTTTTCTGACAAGCTCAGAAATCTTAGTTTCTGGAATCTTATTAGTTCCAAATGTACTTACAAGAATTGAAACTGGCTCTGCCACTCCAATAGCGTAAGCCAATTGAACTTCACACATGTCTGCAAGCCCGGCTCCAACAATATTTTTTGCAATATATCTTGCAGCATAACATGCACTCCTGTCAACTTTAGAAGGATCCTTTCCTGAAAAAGCGCCGCCTCCATGGCAGGCGTAGCCACCGTAAGTATCAACAATTATTTTTCTCCCAGTGACTCCTGTATCTCCTGGAGGACCGCCAATAACGAATTTTCCTGTAGGATTAATAAAAAACTTTGTCTTTTCATCAATCCATTTTCCACATACTGGCTTGATTACTTTTTCAATCATGTCTTGCTTTATCTGTTCATACTTGACATTAGGATCATGCTGAGTTGAAATAACAACAGTATCAACTCGAACAGGCTTATCATCAAGATACTCTACAGTAACCTGGCTTTTTCCGTCTGGACGGAGATATTTTATTTTTCCATTTTTTTTTTACTCAGATAATTTTTGCGCTAACTTATGAGCTAAAGTTATTGGCAGAGGCATTAATTCTTTAGTTTCATTAGTTGCATATCCAAACATCAATCCTTGGTCTCCTGCTCCCTGCTCTTTGAAAAGACCTTCTCCTTTACTCACTCCTTGACTGATATCTGGACTTTGCTCGTGCAGTGATATTAGAACACCCACATCATCATAGAAAAAACCGTATTCTTGCTTGTCGTAACCGATTTTTTTTATTGTTTCTCTGACTAATCTTTGAACATCAACGTAACCATTAGTTGTAACTTCTCCTGCAACAACAACCAATCCAGTAGTTGTTAAAGTTTCTACTGCTACTCGGGAATTTGGATCTTGCTTTAAGAAAGCATCCAATAATGTGTCTGAAATCTGGTCACATAACTTATCAGGATGACCTTCTGTTACACTCTCGCTAGTAAAT
>CAZDUE010000188.1:0-2187 GCA_964508575.1 uncultured Methanosarcinales archaeon | reverse complement strand
CGGTAGAAACCCCCAGCTTTAGCGCCCGGGGTAGCCCGCATTGCAATATCTCATTATATGTGCTTTGCTAGAAGGATTAACAACCTCTTTTGATTTTTATTCTAATTCCACACCATTAACATTTTTTGTAGCTATTAATATTAT
Organism: uncultured Methanosarcinales archaeon; assembly: GCA_964508575.1. Lineage (GTDB taxonomy): Archaea > Nanobdellota > Nanobdellia > Woesearchaeales > CAZDUE01 > CAZDUE01. The sequence continues at coordinate 2,043 of CAZDUE010000188.1, read as the reverse complement.
GTCTATTATCCACCAGATTCCTAATCCACCAAGAGTTACTAATTTTAAAATTCCCCATAAGACTTGTCTCATATAGAATCTGTCAATTCCAAGCCACCCTAAGAATATTGATATTAAAAGAGTGGTAGTGTAATCTACTTTATTATCTGAAGTCTTGTATTGATTTGCTCCGCAGTTGGGACAGGAAGATGCTTTTTCAGATATTAATTTTCCGCACTCTCTACAGTATGCTTTTCTAATTATTATTTTTTTATTTTTTGATTTTGACATATGAATACTTAATACAGCTTTATTATTTAAATCCTTCTTAGCAAGTTTAATAAATAAATCAGAAATACTTCGCGAGATGCAATTATCAAGAATTTACATTGACAAGAATTATGGAGTTTATTGTATTTACGCTTTTCTTCATGATAAAAGTTCTTTTAATGGGCTTTCAAGAACTTACGAGATTTCATGTTTAGATTCTATGAATGAAGTCATGGCTGCAATTATGGATGTTGTCAATTTGAATATTAATTCCAAGTATTATGTTGAATTTTCAAGTAGTATATTATTTTTTGAGACAAGATATTCTGAAACAAAGCAAAGACAGAATCTTGAGAATAAATTATTGACTCACAATTTGTTATTAGATGTTTTGATGGAGACTGTAAAGAAATAATTAGTTTTATAAAGTTTCCAAAACTCCCAACATAGATTAAAATCAATAACTCAGGGTGATTTAAAATGTGGGAACCGTTTACTGAAAGAGCAAGAAGAGCTTTTATTTATGCGCAGGAAAAGTCTGTTAATCTAAATCAATGGCATGTTGGTACAGGTCATTTGTTGTATGGTATTTTAGTATCTTCAGAAGATCCAGTTGGTCTTGAAGCTTTGCGAAGATCTGTTGATATTGATAGATTAAAAAGTGATTTGGAATTTATGCTTTCTACAGCTCCTAAAGATCAAAGAGATGAAACTTTTTTTACTCCTAATGCTAAAGAATCTATTGAATTGGCTTTTAAAGAAGCAAGAGAATTTTTTCATAATTATGTTGGAACTGAACATTTAGTTGCTGGATTATTTCATTCTCCAGATTCTGAAACTGTAACTCCTTATGATGTTGCTCATGAAGTTCTAGGAAGATATACAACTATTGCTGAATATCGTAAAAATATGATAAGAATTCTTGGAGTTAAAGAAGCTCCAGTTAAAGAACCCACACCTTACGATCAATATCTTCAGCATTTAGTTTACATGAGGGATGAAAGGAATACTCTAGTTGGAGTTCTCTCTGCTGTTAATGATTCCACTTTTTTATTTCATAATGCAGTTACTTTTCAAGATATAGATGCAGATAAAGCATTGGAATCATATAATTTATTAATGACTGAGAAGTCTGCCGCAGTTATTGAAGAATTTTATGTAAGTCTTAAGAATCCAAAAGTTCATAGTTATATGCCTAAGGTTTTAACGCCTGAAAATTAATTTTTTCTATTTTTTTTTGTTTACCTACATCTTTTTATATTCCTTCTTTATTCTTTATCTTGAGGAGATGCCGGAGTGGCCAAACGGGACAGACTCAAGTTGTGAGATGATGATTTGAATTTGTTCAATTTTTAAATCATGAGTTATCTGTTAGCTTAGTGCTTACGAGGGTTCGAATCCCTTTCTCCTCATTTTTTTTAGTTAACAATCTGTCAGGATTGCTGTTTTTTGGTCAAGCTTTTTGCACGGAATCGAAGATGACGTTGCAAAAAGGTTGTGAGACTCCCTTTCTCCTCATTTCTTATGATTTATCATTAATACATCAAAAGTATACAAATATGCGAAATATTTATATATTATTAGCATTTCCATATATTTAATGATGTTTTCAAAGACAGAACTTGAAGTCGTTTCCCAGATTGGAAATGGAAATAAGGAAGTGTCTGAAATAGCTAAAGCTCTTGACATAAGTTCTTCACAGATTTACAGAATTTGTAAAAAGTTAAACCAAAAAGGCATAATAATGCTAAAGAATGGTGTTATCCAGCCAGAAATGAAGACGCACGTCAGTAT
>CAZDUE010000187.1:0-2211 GCA_964508575.1 uncultured Methanosarcinales archaeon | reverse complement strand
GGCAAGTTGCCGAGTTAAGGTTTAAGCTTCAGAATGATGGCGGCGGATCATTGAATAATGTTCAGGTTGAGCTTCTCCCAGAATTTCCTTTTTTCTTGAGGCCTGGAGATAATTCCAATCAGAGTCTTGGAGATATTGCTGGCTATCAAAGAGGTGAAAATATTCATATTTTTGATTATAAAATTTTAGTTGCTCCTGATGCTGTTGAGGGGGATCATGAGATCAGTATTATATACAGGGATTCTTCTGGCTCTGGTGCAAAACAGACTTTTAATGTTTCTGTGAGATCTTCAGATTCTGATGTTGCTGTTACGAAGATTTCAACTTCTCCCGAGAGATTGATGCCTGGAAAAGAAGGGACTTTGAATATTCAGGTCAAGAACTTCAACACCCTTCTCGTCAAAGATGTTAAGCTGAAATTAGATTTTACATCTGAGCTTCTTCCAATTGCTCCTATTGGTGTTGGTTCTGAACAGCGAGTTTCTGTGTTAAAAGCAGGAGAATCTTCCACTCTAAGTTATAAGGTAATTCCTTATGCAACTGCAGATTCAAAGATTTATAAAATTCCTGCAAAGATAACTTTTTCCGATGATTCTGGAAAGAAATTTAATAAGACTGAGACTATTGCAGTTGTTGTCGGTTCTGAGCCAGAACTTCAGATCACTCTGGACAAGACAGATATTTTATCGTCTGGAAAATCAGGAGATATAACTGTGCGGCTTTCAAATTCAGGAGTTAGCGATGTCAAGTTCCTGACAGTTTCTTTGAGAGATTCAGTGTCTGTAAAAGTAATTGGGGCTGACAGCAAGTACGTTGGTGGTGTTGACAGCGATGATTTTGAATTAGTTGCTTTCAAAATTTTTATTGCTCCTGAATCAAAGGATGTTGTTCTTCCTTTGGATCTTCAGTATTCAGATGAGAATAATCAGAACTATAAGAAAACAGTCAATCTGAAACTGCCTGTTTACTCTTCAAAAGAAATGAGTGATTATGGTCTTGTGAAAAGCAATTTTTGGATTTGGATTATTGCAGTGTTTATTGTGATTGCTGTAGTTTACTTTTTCATGGTTAGAAAAAAGAAGAAGTAGATGATTGGAGTGAGCGCTGAGTAAAATAACTCTGAAATTAATATGAAAAATATCAGAAGGTGGGATCATGCTTGGAAATGAGTTGAAGTTGGCCTGCCGCACTTTTTCTAAAAGTAAACTGCGAACTTTTCTGACAATGATTGCAGTTTTTATAAGTATAGCTGCAGTTGTAAGTTTAATAAGCTTAAGTCTTGGTCTTCAAGAATCAGTCATAGAGCAGTTCCGTTCAATTGGTTCTGATAAAATTTTCATAACTCCTGGAAAAAGCTCTTTCAGTCCAACTTCAACAAGTTCAAAAATTCTTGATAAAGATATCAATATTATCGAGAAAGTGGATGGTGTCAAAGAGACTGCTGCGTTCATGTTCAAGACTGATAAGATTTCATTCAATAAAAAAGACAGGTATTACTTTGTTTCTGGTTTTCCTACAGAGAGTGGAATTGATGTTGCGATAGAAGCTTTAGGCGCGTCTGTTGAGCAGGGAAGAATTTTTGAAAAGCACGAGTTTAATAAAGCAATAATTGGATGGAGATTAGCCAATGATGATAAGTATTTTGGAAGAAAAATACAATTAGGAGACACGTTAAATATCAAAGGCAATTCGTTTGAGGTCATTGGCGTTTTTCAAAGCAGAGGCAATGACGGTGATGACACTAGTGTTTTCATACCTCTTGATTCTTTCAAGTCAATGTACAATCAGAAAAGTTATGACTGGATAATTGTTCAGTCATATCCTAATCAAAATTCTTTAGATCTTGCTTCAAGGATCGAGGAAAAATTAAGAAAGTCAAGAGATCTAAAAAAAGGAGAAGAAGATTTTGAAGTCCAGACTTTTGATCAGCTTCTTGATAGTTTTGGAACTGTTTTCCTTGTTATCAATATTTTTCTTTTTGCAATTGCCTCAATTAGTTTAGTGGTTGCAGGAATTGGAATTATGAATACAATGTATACTGCTGTTCTTGAAAGAAGAAAAGACATAGGAATAATGAAGTCAGTTGGTGCTACAAATGTTCAGATAATGAAAATATTTTTAGTTGAATCAGCGCTTCTTGGAATAATAGGAGGGTCCATTGGATTATTATTGGGGTTAGGGTTAAGCACTCTTGCTGAGTTTATATCTTCA
>CAZDUE010000186.1:0-2215 GCA_964508575.1 uncultured Methanosarcinales archaeon | reverse complement strand
AAAACTTATTGGTACTTTGCCTTTCCTTTCAGCTTTTTCCTATCTTTTAAGTCAAGATTTGGCCTGTTTCTGTTGAATTTCAAGAAGCCCTCTATTTTTCTCTCGTCTTCTTGCTTTTGCTTTTGCTGTTCTTGGCTTAATTCAGGCATTGTTAAATTCAACACAGATGGCTTGTCTCTCTTGAACTTCAAGTATTTTTCTTTCTTTGCACTAATTTTCTTGTCTTTTTTCTTTTTCTTTCCCATAATATCAACCCTCTAAAATATTGTAATTAATGACATTAGTCAGAGCTTTTAAATATAAATCTTGCGGTTTTTGAGGCATGATCTACTTAATCTTCATCGCTGCTTGTACAAATCCGTAGAACATTGGAGCAGGATACTCGAGTTTTGATTTCAATTCAGGATGTGATTGAGTAGCAATAAAACAAGGATGATCTTTTAATTCAATGAACTCTACTAGTTTTCCTTTTTCAGAAGTTCCTGAGAATATTAGTCCGTTCTTTTCTAAAGAGTCATGATATTCTGGATTTACCTCGTATCTATGTCTATGTCTTTCTGAAACTTTTGTTGACTTGTATAATTTATGAATTAAGGTTCCTTCTTTTACATCAGCTTCGTATGCTCCTAGTCTCATTGTTCCTCCTTTTTTCATTATTGCTTTCTGTTCTGGAAGAATATCAATAACAGCATGTTTTGTTTCTGAATTTACTTCAGTAGTGTGAGCTCCTTTTAGATTGCATACATTCCTTGCAAATTCCACTACTGCAAGTTGTAGTCCGTAACATAGTCCTAAGAATGGAATTTTGTTTTCTCGAGCATATTTTATCATTTCTATTTTTCCTTCTATTCCCCGATCTCCAAATCCTCCTGGTACAATTATTCCTTGAATATTTTTCATAGCATCTTCAATTTTTAACTTTCCTGCTTCAATATCTGTTGTTTCAATCCATTCTACTATAACTTTTGTTCCTAGATTTGCACCTGCATGGATTAATGCCTCTATAACACTAGCGTAAGAATCTCTTAATTCAGTATATTTTCCACACATTGCAATCTTTACTTGAGATTTAGGGCTTTTGATATTATTAACTAGCTTTTCCCACTCTTTAAGATCAGATTCGTGGTCTAGGTTTAATTTTGATTTTAAAATTTCTGCCATTCCTTGTTTTTGAAATACTAAAGGAAGCTCGTAAATAGTCTCGACATCATGACCAGATATCACACTCTCTTGGTCTACATCGCAGAACAAAGATAGTTTTTGCTTTACTTTCTTGCTTATTGGTTCCTTACTTCTTGCAATCAATATATCTGGACTTATTCCTAAAGATCTTAACTGAGCCACATCTCTCTGTGCTGGCTTTGTCTTTGGCTCTCCAACTGACTCAAGCCATGGAACATAAGTTAAGTGAATATAAATCACATTATCATGCCCTAAATCTTTTTTTAACTGCCTTACAGCTTCTACAAACCATGAATTCTCTATATCTCCTATTGTTCCTCCTATTTCTATCATCAAAATATCTGCTTTTTCATCTTTTGAAATTTTACTAAACCTCTTTTTTATTTCTTGGCTTATGTGAGGAAATATTTGTATTGTCTTTCCTAGAAAATCTCCCTGCCTTTCTTTGTTTATAACATCGTAAAATATTTTTCCTGAAGTCAAGTTCCAGTCAAACTTGCAGTCAATATTCAAGAATCTCTCATAATGGCCAAAATCCATATCAACTTCGCCGCCATCATCTAGAACAAAGACTTCTCCATGCTCTATAGGATTCATAGTTCCAGGATCATAATTTAGATAACCATCACACTTCATTGGAATAATCTTTTGCCCATCCCTTAATAATCTAGATAAAGCAGCTGCTGCAGTTCCCTTTCCAAGTCCTGAAAGAACTCCACCTGTAACTACTATTACTTTCATGATATCACCTTGTTTGCTGTACTTAAGAAAAAAATGCAATAAGATAAAGTAATCAAGTTCGTGAGCAGGGGTTGTTCCTTACGGGAAGCTAGAACCTTCAGAGAAGTCAGAGTGCATTTTTTAGTACAGCAAATAAAATATCCATCATCAAAAACATTCGAGAAAGAAGTCTCTTGTGAAGAACTCAATGCAATCTTTGTTAGTTGCATTAATTGAAGAATAACTTGAAGTATTTATATGTTGTGGTTGGAGTCGGTGATTAATCAAAAACCATGTTTTTACCATTCTTAAC
>CAZDUE010000185.1:1864-2293 GCA_964508575.1 uncultured Methanosarcinales archaeon | reverse complement strand
AAAAAAGCAAGAAAACACAAGACAACAAAGGATTATGTTATAGGGTTTGAGAAAGCTCTTGAGCATAATCTTCTCATGCTTCGTTCTGAATTGCTTTTGCACAGCTATCAGCCAAAGCCTTTAGTGGATTTTATTGTGAAAGACCCAAAGACTAGAAAAATCAGCAAGTCAGATTTTAGAGACAGAGTTGTGCATCATGCTTTGTGCAATATTATCGAGCCGATTTTTGAAAAATCCTTTATTTTTGATTCTTTTGCTAATAGAATTGGCAAAGGAACATTAAACGCATTAAAAAGGTTTGATTATTTCAAAAGAAAAGCAAGCAAAAATAACACACTAAAATGCTATATTCTTAAAGCAGACATTCAGAAGTATTTTGAGAATGTTGATCACGGGATTTTGATTTCTATAATAAAAAAGAGAATAGCT
>CAZDUE010000185.1:0-1854 GCA_964508575.1 uncultured Methanosarcinales archaeon | reverse complement strand
GGAATGCCTCTTGGCAACTTAACATCGCAGTTTTTTGCAAATGTCTACCTTAATGAACTGGATTGGTTTGTAAAGCATAAATTAAAAGCAAAATACTATCTTCGTTATGTTGATGATTTTGTCATTTTTGAGCCTCATAAGGAAAAATTGGAATTTTATAAAGAGCAGATTGATGAGTTTTTGAAAATCAAGCTAAAGCTTCAACTGCACAAAGATAAATCGAAAATATTCAAGTTAGGAAACAGCATTAATTTTCTTGGCTTTCGTGTTTTTCATTATCATAAGCTGCTCAAGAAGTCAAACCTAAGAAAAATGAGAAACACGCTTCAAATTTTGAAAGAAAAATACAACAGCCAGATTGATTATGACAATATTTATGATTTTATGGAAAGCTGGATTGCATACGCAAAAAACGCGAATACCTATAAGCCGAGAAGAAAAATATTGGCTGATTTTGAAAGAGAATTCCCTAATGAGATATCGACAAAAGAAATTAACAGATACCTCAAGATGCAGAAAAAAATGCTTCTTGCACAAACATCAGAAATAGGACGGAGTTCATCTCCTATAAAACTGCTGGCATCCCACACGATTTTATAAAAGACATATTGCTTGAAAACAACAAATTATAAAAACAAACAGCTATTTCTATATGCCATGGAGGGGTATATCAGCGATATAGTTGCCAAGAAGGATCTCTGCACTGTTAATTTTGCAGGCTGCGACTTCAAATGCCCGTTCTGCAATAAATCTGAACTGATAAATTTTGACAAAAAGTTCCTGAATGATTTAAAGATCATAAAAAAAGACATTAAGGAAAATAAGGCAGGCTATGCTGTTTTTTCCGGCGGAGAGCCGTGCCTTCAGAAAGATGCTTTAACTGAATTAATGGCGTTCTGCAAAAAAAACAATAAAAAAACAATTCTTGAAACCAATGGAAGCAACCCTGATGTTGTTTTTGAGCTTATTAGTAAAAAACTAGTTGATGTTGTAAAATTAGATTTAAAATCACCTTTAATTGAAGATATTTTTGAAAATATAACAAAATCAAAAACATTCTTTAAAAACACAAATGAAATAATTGAAAATATTAAAAAAACCCTGAGGATTCTGAAGGAGAACGAATCAAAAGTTGATGTTGAAATAAGAACAACAATTGTGCCGTCGCTTATCTACAAGAAAGAGGATATTGCGCGAATTGGAGATGAAATAAAAGATATTAACTGCATGTGGAGGCTGCAGCAGTTCAGCTCTGATGAGAAGACTGTTGATCCGAAATTTGAGAATATCAAATCGCCCTCTAAAGAATTTCTTGAGAATCTGAAAGCTTACTGCCTGAAGAAGAATCCGAATCTGAGGATTGAAGTTTAGTTTTATTACTCTAAAGTTGTAAAAAACGAAAGATTTAAATACTAGCGGGTTGTTCTATAGACAAATGGCAAAAACTGATTTATACCACAAAGTTTCAATAGATGATGTATTAGTGGAAATAACTAAGTTAAGTAAAGAAAGAGCCGATATTATTCTCAATAAGGGAGCATCTGATTCTAAAATCAAAGATTTTGAGAAAGAATATGCGGTCACACTTCCCGAAGAGTATAAGGCATTCTTAAAATATTCAAATGGTGGGAGTCTCTTGGGCATAAAATTTTATGGCATTGGTGAACTAGAAAGACACGTATTGACTTTCACGGATTCTGCTGAAAGAACAAGAAAGCATGATAAAATTTATCCTATAGCTGATGAAAATGGGAATCCTATATCAATAAATCTGCAAATTCCCACAGGAGCAAAAGATAGCAATAGAAGAGACATACTTGACACTTTTCATGAAGATGGAGAGACAAAAGTAAT
>CAZDUE010000184.1:0-2418 GCA_964508575.1 uncultured Methanosarcinales archaeon | reverse complement strand
GATAAAAAGTTCAGTATAAAACATGTTTTGCAAGATGATGATCTGGTGGCTGTTCATTCTCATGTTGTTCTTTCTAAAGATCTAGAGGTTGCGGTAGTTCATTTATTCAAGTTTAATAAAGGAAAAATAGTAGAGATGTGGGACATAGGTCAGCAATTGCCTAAAAACATTCCTAACGAGGATGGAGCTTTTTGAGATGTTTTTTTCATCTTAAGCTTAGTCATTTTCTACTCTTGGCGCGAGTATGAATGATAACTGCAGTTTATTCACAGAAGTATACTCGATTTTTAGAGGATAATCATTGTCAAATTTTATAACTACATCTTCTGCTAGCTTAGAACCAGCAGCCATTTTTTTTAGGTATTCTATGGAATACTTTGATGTTACTTTTCCCCCACTGACTATTTTAGTATTTTCATTTTCTTTGATTTCAATATGGGCTTCGTTTAAATCTCCTTCTGCTGTTATCAAGAACTTTCCTGGTTCTATTGAGAATCTTACTGATTCTGATACTATGTCTGCGTCTTCTATTGCGCTCGTTAGCAGAGAAGCACTTGTTTTTACTGAGGATTGAAATTTCAAATCAGGAACTCTCTGTTCTTTTTCCTCTATATCTATCAATGGTATTGAGAATGTTCTTGTGGTTGTTCCTCTTAATACTATTTTTAGTTTGTTACTGTCTAGCTCGAGAGATAACATGTCATTATTTCCTGCTCTTCTTAGAACTTGTTTTAGATTGCTCAGATTTATCGCAATTTCAGTTGATTCGCGAACATCATATTCTGTGAAACAGCTGTTCAGTAATTTAAAGACAACCATTGCAACATTTGCAGGGTCCATGGCTACTAGCTCGATAGATTCTTTTGTTACTTTGAATTGAGCTTCTGTAACCAGATCAGAAATTATTGAAACACTGTCTTTTAAGTATTTTGGCTCTGCTAAAGTTAATCTCATTATTACACCCCTATGTTATTATAAAATATTTCTTGTTAATCTTATTAATCCACTCTCAAGTGATATCTTGATTCAAGGAAAGAACAATATACTATTTAAAATATTCGGTTTTTGTTCTGTTAAATGTTCAAATCTTGCCAGCTAATTCCAACGCAGCTTTTCTAATATCTTTTGCTTCGTAGATTCCTCTGCCTATTATGGCGTGCCAGTATTTTCCTGCTGTTTTTCCTGCTTCAGAAATATCTCCTCCTTGAGAGACAAATCCTGGAGCATAAAATATCGGAGTTATTTTTTTAGATTCTATTATTTTCTTTATTTTTAAAATTTCTTCAGGCTTATTTCCAGGAACTACATAATCAATAACACCGAGAGATGCTGCGATATCATAAACTTCATAGACTGCTTCGTCCGAGATAAAGCCGCCTTCACTTCTCTTATATTGTGGATGAGTCATTAATCCGCCCACTATAACTTTCATTTTTTGATCTTGCGCAGCTTTTATCCATGATTTTAATGTTGCAGGTCCTGACTGTGCCATAAATATCACAGCATCGACTCCAGAATCTTTGCATGCTGAAACAAACTTTTCTCCCATCTCTGGAATATCAGTACAAGCTTTCTGATGATCATAAATTATTGGCTTATCAGTATATTTTCTCGTTAGTTTAACAACTTTAGGAAGTCCGTACTTTAGTCCTAGATAAAATCCAACTTTATATCCACCTACTTTTTCAATATCATGAGTCTGCTTTACAAGATTTTCGTAGTCTTCTAAGTTTACTTCGCATGATATTATTATGCTTCTATCATCTTTTATTATTTTGTTGTTTGTCATGATATCCTCTTAATCTATCTCAAAGACATCTCCTTCTCTTGCGAGCAGTATGTTTTTATCTTTGACTCCGTTTTTTATTGCGATTCTTTTTAATGCTTCCATTCTCGGGATATCTGCGTGTGCAGGAATTAAGTATTTTGGCTTTGTAATTTTTATTACTTCCTCCAAGTCTTTTCCTCCTGCGTGCCCACTTACGTGTATATCCTTAAGTATTTTTACCTTTTTAGATTTTAATTGTATTTCCATTTCTTCTCTATTTCGAGCAGTTGTTTCTGTTGGTATGACATTAGACGAAAATATTACAGTATCTCCCTGCTCCAAGAAATCCTCAAGCTTCATTATTGTATATAGAACTGATCTTTTTTCTCCTTGGTGTCCTGTGCATACAATTAAGTATTTTTCTTTTCCATCCTGCATTATTTTTCGCAGTTTTTTCTTGACTAATGACTTGAAGTTTATAACTTCTGAATCTTTGAAATTTATCAATCCAGTGTCTTCTGCTGCCAGTATGTACTTGTGCATTGATCTTCCTAAAAACACTATTTTTCTTTTTTTCTTTTTCGCAATGTCTTTTATTGTTTTTAATCTAGCAACATGCGCAGAGCAGGTTGTTATTATTAGTGCCTTCT
>CAZDUE010000183.1:660-2419 GCA_964508575.1 uncultured Methanosarcinales archaeon | reverse complement strand
TTATAATCTTGCTTGTTGTACTAATAGTCTTAGGATTAGTGATGGCTATAAACAAAATGCAGAGTAACAGAGAAGAAAAAATAGTCACTCAAGAGCATAAAGGCAAGAAAATAACTAAATATTACTGAAATTTTTATTTTTAATATTTTTATATTATCAGGAAAGAAAATAGATATAAGTGGGCAGATGATGAAAAATAAAAATACAACTATTTTAAATTCCAGAAAATCAAATGCGCTCATAATATTCTTTTCCATAATCCTGCTATTGACATTTTCTCTTGAAGCAAAAGAATCAAATGCTCAATTTTCAGCATACTCAAATGATCAAATAACAATATGCTCATGCAGTAAGCAAATAAACAACATATATGTCTCGAACACTGGATCTTCAACTGATTATTATAATTTACAGGAATATCTTGACTTTGTTGATTCAGCACCAAAAAATTTCATCTTAAAGCCAGGAGAAACACAACAAATTCCAATACTGATAAATCCCATATGCGGAGATATTGGAAAATATGAATTAGAATTAACAATAACATCTTCTACAGAACAAAAAATACTTAGACAAAAAATAAATGTGATCAACTGCAAAAACTTTGATGTTACAATAAACTCACCATCCATAAGCGTATGTGGAAACTTACAACAAAACTTGACAATTCTCAATAAAGAGATAATTGATAATGGGAAAAAAAACCAGGCAAGGATATTTTCAGCAACAGGAAAAGGCATAGAACAAAGAACTGTTCAGCTTTTTCCAGAGCAATCAACTACATTGATATTAAAACCGTTATTGTACTGCGATGCATCGAATAAAGCATCAGAATTCATGACAGAATATAATATAACAAACGGATTTTTTGTAAAAACAATAAAAAACAGGAATCTTGTTTATACACCATATAAAGCGTATGAACTTGAAATAAATCCGAATAATCTTAAAATCGATCCTGATGATCAAAAAGCCCAGTTTACTGTAAAAAACATTGGAAAGTTTTATAGCACTTATGATCTTAGTATTGTTATAACAGATTACAATGAAACTAGAAAATCGCTTGCATGGCTTGAACAAACAACAGTTTCTTTAAAACCAGGAGAAAAAAAAGAGATAGTTCTTATTTTAGACAGCGCTAATCTGAAAAACAAATATTACGGAGAAGGAACATACATGCTTGAAGTTACTGGAAGATCAATCGAGAGTGGAATAAACTACAATAAAGATATTAAAATCAAACTCGATTCTGGAATTTATGAAAAAACTAAAAATTTCTTTCAGCAATACATATCACCAAATTCTTGGACCATCTTCTTAATCTTAATAATATTGCTTCTATTATGGGTGCTATTTTCAGTAATTAAATGGATTGCAAAGAGAAAACAAGAAAAACTTCACAATGACATGTTTGAAGGAACTGAAAAGGAAACTGCAGAAATAACTAATGATATTAACCCTACTGCATATCATACAATAGGAAAAATTGCATCTGAGAGTAGAAAAAGGCATTCCAGAAAAGAATGCCTTTTTATTCCCGCTTCAATCTCTTTCTCCCCAAAAGCTATGCCATTTTATCGCTCACCCTGCCAACCAAATCCTTTCCCGGCGTGAGGGTCTTTTTGCCGGGCTGCCATTTTGCCGGACAGACTTGAGCCGGATTTTCTCTCACGTATTTAAAGGCCTTGAGTTTTCTAAGGAGTTCGTCGGAATTTCTGCCCACCGGGAAATAGTTGACCTCTGAAGCAAGAAGTTTTCC
>CAZDUE010000183.1:0-650 GCA_964508575.1 uncultured Methanosarcinales archaeon | reverse complement strand
AGATTCCAGACTAGTTGTTAATCATACAGAAATTGCAATAACAAAAATAATAATAAACTCGAATAAAAAACTGCAGGATGTTTCTTTGAAAATAACTAAAAATGATAATATTCCTGCAGATTATGAAGGCAGTCTATACCAAGGAATAAAGATAAGCAAGAACAATCTTAATGATGGAGATGTTGAAAAAATAATCGTCAGATTCAAAATCAAAAGAGATTGGGCTCAAAAAAATATCAAAGGAGATGCTTATCTGAGCAGATATAGAAATAAATGGGAGCACTTCAAAGCAATTAAAAAAGGAAGCACATCTGAATATAATTATTACGAAGCTAAAATATCTGGAATGTCCTGGTTCGCCATTGGAAATTATGATCCTGAAACTACCAGAGAAATTAACATGGAAGAAGAAAAAACTAAAACAAAAAAGTCGAAAAGAATACAACCCATAGATTTCTTAATAATAATACTGATACTTCTATTGATATTTGGAGCTTCTGCTTACAATTCAAAGATTAAAGATAAAATCAATAAAGATAATACTGAAAAGAATGAACTAGATTTAATAATGGCATTTATCAAAGAAAATAATCTTGAACACGATCCACATTACATAAAAATATACTTTGAAAATGAAAAAACGGTCAATC
>CAZDUE010000182.1:0-2449 GCA_964508575.1 uncultured Methanosarcinales archaeon | reverse complement strand
AATTAGAAAGAACATAACCGAAGCAGATATAGTTGATTGTATGGTTGCTCTGCCTCCTCAATTATTCTACAATACAATGATTCCTGCATGCCTTTGGTTTGTTGCCAGGGATAAGAAAAACCATAAGTTCAGGGACAGAAATGGAAAAGTTTTGTTTATTGATGCACGTAAAATGGGTATATTAGTGGATAGGAGACATAGAGAATTAACTGATGAAGAAGTTAAGAAAATATCATCTACTTATCATGCTTGGAGAGGCGAAGGCGGAAAATATTCTGATATTCTGGGCTTCTGCAAATCTGCTAAATTAGATGAAATAAGAAAGCATGGGCATATTTTAACTCCTGGCAGATACGTTGGAGCAGAAGAAGAGGAAGAAGACACAGAATTATTTGAGCAGAAAATGAAGAGATTGACTGCTGAACTCGCAAAGCAGATGGAAGAAGGGAAAAGATTGGATAAAGAGATAAAGAAGAATTTGGAGATGATTGGGTATGGGCTTAATTAGAAAGAAAAAAGTTTCATTTTGGGCAATTAAAAAAGAAGAAATTCCAGTAAAGGTTAGATTTAGAGACAGCTCTGGAAGGCCAGTCTCATTTAAAGCAACAAAACAAGTTTCGGTTCCTGTAAAAGTTACATTTTATGCTAAAAAAAGGAAAAAATGACAAAACCTAAAGTTTATATTGACACTGTAATTGCAAGGGATTGGACGCATAATCGCAATAAGGATTCTATCGAGCTGCTTAATCAAATTAAAAATAAAAAATTAAAGTGCTTGATTTCAGTTTTTGGGTTAATGGAACTTGTAGATGTAGAACAAGAAGACTTATTTCTGAATAAGAAAGCATTTGTTGAGAGAGAAGATTTGGACACTATTTTCAGCAAAAGGAAGAGAAGGGACTTAACAAGAGAAGATTTGGAAAAAAGTAGCAAATACATAGAGAAATTCTTAGGGGAATATAAAAAAATAATAACAACAGTAGACTTAACTCAAGATGGATGGAGCCTGGCTTTGAACATAGGAGCAGAATCTAATCTAAATGCAACAGATGTTTTACACTTGGCAACCGCTTGGCAGAATCAATGTAACATAATAATAACTAGAGATGAGTTTTTTATAAAAGAGGCGTCAAAACTTCTCAAAAAAGAAAAAGTTTGGCCTCATTTTAAAATATGTAATCTAAAAAAAGCACTTTTACTTTTAAAAAAGGTATAATATGAAACAAAACACAAAATTCAAGAAAACTGAAATAGAAAAAGGGTGTTTTGATGGATATTGATTTTGACAACCCCGTAGGAGCTATCATAGGATTTATTATATTGCTTCTTATAATTAGTGCGATAGTTCCAGTATTTACCTCTTTAGCAGATATTGCGCACCAATCACAATGCTCATCAGAGATTGCGAAAATCAAAGATTTAGGCGGCCAGATTGATGCAATTAAAGCAGAAAAAGAAGGTATTTCAAAAACTTTGGAATCTTGTCAAAAAGACTATTCAGATTTAATTAACTATAACATAACTAAACATGACTTTGATGAGATAAAATCTTCTTTAAATCAGACAAATATTTATGTGAATAATGTATATTCGCGCTTGGATAATGTAGAGAATAAAATCAATAATTTTAATAGAGTTACCGTAAATGTTTTTAACTTCTCTTTTGCACTAAATATAGTTTTGGCAATTGAAGTATTGAGCTTTGCTTTCTTGAAAAATGAGTTTTTGCAATGGATTTGGAACATTACTTTTAGAAGGCACAAGAAAAAGAAAGAGGAACAAAATAATGCTGACAAAAAGTAAATTCAAACAAACTGAAATAGGAACAATTCCTGAAAATTGGAATGTAAAACGACTTAAAGAAGTGACTTTGCAAATATTTAGTGGAGGAACTCCAAATACAAGAAAATCAGTATATTGGGATGGTAATCTGCCATGGCTTTCTTCTGGAGAGACTAGCCAAACATTCATAAGAGGCACTGAGAGAAAAATTACTAAAGATGGAGTAGATAACTCCAGTACAAGACTTGCAAAAAAAGGAGATGTTGTTGTTGCAGGAGCAGGGCAAGGACACACTAGAGGGCAACCCTCTTTTTGCTTAATAGATACCTACATAAATCAATCAGTTGTTGCATTAAGAGCCAATAAAGAACAGCTTATCCCATTATTCTTATTCTATAATTTATTGTCGAGATATGATGAATTAAGGCAACTCTCAGATGCACATAGTTCAAGAGGAAGTTTAACTACTAAGCTATTAGCAGAGTTATTTATCAAACTACCTCCGATAGAAGATCAAGAAATGATTTGTAAAATTCTCTCTGACTTAGATTTCAAAATAGAATTAAACCAGCAAATGAACAAAACCGTGGAAGAAATAGGAAAAGCAATTTTCAAGCATTGGTTTGTTGATTTTGAATTTCCGAATGATAAAGGCAAGCCGTACAAA
>CAZDUE010000181.1:0-2538 GCA_964508575.1 uncultured Methanosarcinales archaeon | reverse complement strand
CTCTGCTTTTGTTGACGGGGTTATGATGGGCTTGCTAAGCTTCTGGTTTTTCTTTAAGCCATCTTGCAAAATGTTGCCGCAATAATTTCGAACGCCTCTTTCATAATTATACCACGCAGATGTTGTTGTTACGCCAGTTATGTAGCCCCTTACAACCATCTCAACTGGAATTAATTCGCATTCTCTAACAAGCATTGCATTTGGATCTGGAACGCTTATTAGATGATTATCAATAATTTTCTTTGTCTTATTAAACCAGAAAGCAGATGTCTGGTTAAGAACCTGCCCTTTGAAGGGTATTGTGCAAAGTACTCTGTCAAAAGCGGAAATCCTGTCAGTTGTTATTATTAATCTCTTTCCGTTTAGAATATAATTATCCCTGACCTTTCCTTCATATTTCCTGCCTAATTTAAAGTCTGTTTTCTCCAAAGCATGCTTCAATTGGTTTTTTAAGATTGTATTCGATAACATTGCAGTTCTATGATATTATTTTTAGATTATTTTCTTGTGGAATGTATGTTTTTAAGCTTGACTGTCGTAGTTGTTGGTTATTTTTATATATTTCCTTTATGCTTATTCTAAAAGGCTGCAATATGCCAAAAGCGGCCCTTATCATCAAATCTGTGTATTTGTCCAAATCAAATTTTCCATTGAAAGAATCAATGGTAACATATCTTTTCAAAGGATTTTTATTATTGGCATCTTTGATAACATATGCAATTGTCATTCCAGGTTTGACATCAAAGCCTTCTTTTGCCATTTGCTTTAAAATTATTTTCTGGGCAATATTATTTGTATATTCTGTTTTGCTTAAAGTCCTTGAAATTGTTAAATCTTCTTTTGTTGCATGAGGCAAAGCCTTAATGTGATTTTTAAGTATACTAAAAACTTTTGGAAATAATCTTATAAACTCATCCTCTGTTCTCGCAGGAGCCAATGCCTCAATCATTTTGTATTGCATTTCTGCAACAATCTTTGGAACATCCTTTCTTCTTGCTTCTATGCCCCTGCATTTTATCTCACCATCTTCAAAAACTCCGTAGAAATGTGAAGGAACTGGAATGTTTCCATCAATAACTGACGGCAAAAAGACAATCCATCTGTAATTCCCTTCATGGCTTAATTCCATTCCTGTCTTGTAATAGATTTCTCTGCCTAATCTTTGAATATCTGCATCAGTAAAATCTTTCTTTTTTACATACAAAGAGTCTACAATACCATGAATAACTTCCCAACCATTCAATTCAGCTATTCTTGAAGCATTAAGTAGTATCTCTCTCGCATAGGCTTGGATTGATTCGTGTGTTTCTATAATGCCAATTTTTCTGTTCTTGAATGCCTGATAGCCAAACATTGTTACTAAACACCATTTCAGGAAATCTACTTTTTGTTTTGCGATATTGTCTTTTTTCTGTTTTAATTCGTATCTTCTTGATATTAATTCTCGGGCAACAATCGGAACAATGCCTTTAGTTTTTCTGCAGTAATTATAATGCAATCCCGGCACTTTGTTGTCTTTGCAACACTGGCAGAATAAAGTTTCAGGACTGAGATTGAACTTATTCATAATATTTGGATAAAGTGATAAGAAATCTAATTCCGCAACATCTGTATGAAAACCAATTCTCGGTTCATAGATCAGTGATCCTCTGTCACAATTATATAATTGCTCTAAGGTTTTGAATCTTTCATAGATTCCTATTTTATAAGGCAATAAAAAATTATTTTTATGAGCAGTATACATCAATAAGTTAGTTACGCATGCTCCTGCACTTCTCATCTCTGCTCTTTGGATTCTTATCCTGCAAGCTTTTGCTCCATCTAAAATACCAAAATATCCCGTATCATCAGCAAAAAAGCTTCTTGTGTCAAAATGCAGCCTTCCTTTTAAAAAAATTGAATATGTTCTATAAACAACTCTTGAATACGTATCATAAAAATCCCCTTCCTTATATTCAAAATCATCTTCATCAAACCTGTTGAATTGGAATTGAATGTTATGTTGCTTGAATTTATCTTTTAGGAATGGAATTGCTAAATTACCGTTTTCAATCCAGACAATATCTGGATCTAGTGAATTGTATTTTTCCTTGAAGTTAATTAGAATTTTCTCTTCATTATCTTCAAAAACTTCATCGTTAAATAATACCTTTTTTATTTTTGTATTGAATCCTTTAAACAGGTTATCTTTTGTTTTTACTAATATTTTTACAACCTTGAAATCTGGAACTTTGTAGTTGATATCTTCAATATCGTCTAGATTTTTTATTATTGTGATTTGATTGTCTTTTGTTTCAAACTCGATTTTAGCCAATGGAAACAAGTCCTTTTCAAACATATAGTATTCTTCTAGTTGCAAGTCTGCATTATAGATCTCAACATTATAACTTTCCAGTTTTTCTATAAATCTGACTAAGGATTTGTATTTTGAAATATCATGAACCTTAATTTCCAGAACTAAAGTTTCCTTTCCAAAGAAGTTTTTCTTTTTCGTGTAAGTTGAGTTTATTTTATTTTTGAATAATCTGTATTTTAATT
>CAZDUE010000180.1:0-2563 GCA_964508575.1 uncultured Methanosarcinales archaeon | reverse complement strand
TTATTTATAAAGGTTTCGGGCAGCTGCTAATTTTGTATGGCTTTACTCAACAACAATAGCGGGCTTGCCTGGCATGGATTGGGATGCTTTAGATTCTTTAGAATCTTTTTCAGAAATTATTTGAATGTCGCAGTTAAATTCTTTTGATAAGAATTCAGTGCTTTCATTTAATATTTTTAATTCAAGAACATGACTTAAAGGTTCTTCATTTATTTTTCCTGCGATCTTAGGGGCTAATTTACTGACAATGATTCCATGAGATCTAAGTTTTTCATCTTTCATTAAGTTTCTTATGATTTCGCCAACATTTTTTGTATTCTTAAACTCAGAGATTGTTTTTTCAACAAAATGATATTTCCAACTATCTGCGATAAACAAGATTATCTTTTTAGGGTTTTCGATTTTTGCAAGCCGTTTAACTTGATGAATGTCATTAATAATTTGCTCGATTAATATTTCAGATCTATTGAGTTCTTCATCTATCATTTCAGAATAAAACTGAGGCCATTTTTCTTCTGATACAAGAGTTTTCCTGCCAATATCATGCCAGGCTTCTTCGCAAGTAAAAGGACAATAAACTGAGAGCATGATTATCTGTGATTCAATTACTTTATTTATTACGTCTACATTAGGAATGACTGATCTTTTTACATACCACTTAACTAAATTATTTAATTCAAAAAAACATTTTTGAGAAGCAGTCCTGAATAAAGTTAGTTCCATTGATTCTGTTGTTTCCTTGACTATTCTGTTTAATTGTGAAATCATCCATAAATCAATGTGCCTTTTTTCCTTAATTCCTTTATTGTAATTATTCACGCAAAATTCTTTAAATGATTCCAGACGATTTTTTAAGCTTCTAGCTAACTCAGAGTCCCAGTTAGGGTCGTCTAATTCTTCTCCTCCTGATAGGATTGTTAATCTTGAAGCATCAGAACCGAATTTTTCAGGCATCTCTCTTAAAAGTATAAAGTTGCCTTTTGATTTAGACATCTTTTCTCCGTCAACAAGAACCCATCCATTAACTCCGATGCCTTTAGGCCAATGCTTTTCTGGAAAAATTGCAGTATGATTAAATAAGAAAAAAGCAAGATGGTTCTGAATGAGATCTTTCCCAGAGTTTCTGAAATCAACAGGATACCAATAATTAAATTCATTTCTCATAGCGTCCCATTTTTTGCCCTTGGAATGTCCTTTTCCATAAAATACATAGTCAAACATTTCATTATCGATCTCTTCTTCAGGAATATCTTTTATTATGTGCGCAATAGTATAGTAAGCCATGTAGATTGTAGAATCTGATAAACTCTCAATAACCCATTTATCATCCCAAGGCAGTTTAGTCCCTAGTCCAACTTCTCTAGTGCAAGCCCAGTCTGTGAGCCATCCAATAACATACTCAAATTGTGCACGAGACTTTTCAGGATATAATTTAATATTATTGAGTGCGTGTCTGACTTGTTTTTTCCATTCCTCATCACCATACTTCATGAACCATTGGTCTGAAACTATCTTAACGATGGAAGGTGTTAAACATCTGCAGACAACTTTTCCAGTCATTTGATAATAAACTTCAGCCCAGCCTTGTTCTATAAGATCCTTTTTTATTATTTCTTTGCCTTCACTAATTTTCTTTCCTGCTAAATCTTTAGAAAATCCTTCTGAATATTTATCATTAAACGTCGCTTCATAAAAGCTTAATTTGTAAAGCTCTTTTTTTATTTTCTCTAATTTATCACGCTGTTTTTGAGAAGTTATCTTGTTATCTTTCAGCATTTTTTCAGCAGCAATATTTCCATAGCCAGGAGTATAGAGCACTGGGATTGGTCTTATTGATTGGACTTCATCAAAATCAAGACCATATTTTTTGCATGTCTTCTCGTCATTTTGCAAGCCCCATAAGGCAATAAGATCGTCAGCAGATTCTGCAGGAACAGAATGGACAATTCCTGTGCCAAATTCAGGATCAATAAAAGTAGCAGGAAGAATAAGAACTTCTCTATTGCCAAATTCTTTTGTTTTCTTTCCTATGAGATCTTTTCCTTGAACTTTTCCAATTATTTTGATGCTCCATTCTTGCTCTCTGAGCTTATCAGCAGAGCTTTCAGAAATAATCCAGGTTTCACTTTTAACATTTTTTGAATTGCTTTTTATCTCAACCTCAGAATATTCAAAATCAGGATTAACATACAAATTAGTTATCCCATAAATAGTGTCTTGTCTTAAAGTAGCACTCACTAGATGCTTTCCATTATCTAAAGTATGACGGATTAAAATGAATTCCTGAGGTGTTTCTCCTTCTCCTTCTGCACGATTATGATCAGGAACAGGACAATTATCCTTGACACACCAGACAACAGGATGTTTTCCTTTACCTATTGCATTTTTTTCTTTTAACTTATTGAACTGCCATCTTATGAACTTGTCATATCTCTGATTTAGATCTGTTGTTATGAATTCTCTTCTGAAATCAATTGAGAATCCGAGAGCGTTAAGATCTTTTTTAGCTTCTTTAGGAAAAAATCTTATCCAATGCTCAGGATCCTCAAATTTCTCAATTTCC
>CAZDUE010000179.1:0-2584 GCA_964508575.1 uncultured Methanosarcinales archaeon | reverse complement strand
AATCGCTTTAACTTGCTTTTTATCTTCCTTGAACTCTTGCTTAGCTTCTTCCTTAACTCTTCTCTTGATATCTTCATTTATCCCTTCTTTTACCTTTTCTTGAGATTCCTCTTTAATCTCTTCAGTATCAACCTTCTTTGTGAACTTGTCAATAGTTTCCTTGAGCTTTTGCTTGAAAAATCCGAACATTTTTTTAATCCTCGTAAATTGCATTAATCAAGATTTCAAAAAAATCAATAAAATATACTCCTGCATAATTGTACATACTTTTTCATCACTCTTGTAATCCTTGCTTAGATTGAAGAGCAATTATCTCTTTTTGCAACGCCTTTGCTCTCTTCACTGTTGATTTGTATTCATCAACAAACTGAATTCTTACTTCGTCAATCTGAGTTATCTGAGATTCAATCATTTGCTTAGCAGACTCAAGATCTTTCTCAACCAGGATATTAGAGCCAACATTTATGACTACTTTTTTCTGGTCAGTTATCCTGCCTTTAAGATAAACTCCTGAGTTTACAGGAATTAAAGATTCTGAATCCTCGCTTATTTTCTCGATCTCATCAAGATTTTGGCGAAGACTTTTTAGCTCACTTGATTGAGCATCTAAAGCTTTCAACTGTTCCTTGATCTGGTTAACTTGAGCATCAACCATCTGAAATTCCATATACTTTTCTTGAATTTGTTCCATACTCATGATATTCATCCCCAACTATCTGTACTTTCTGAATTTTTCTGCTTTTGAAAATAATGCATCCAAAGTCTCATCATTATGAATCCTTCTTATTGCCTCTGCAATCATCGGAGCAATTGAAAGAACTTTTATTTTTTCAATCATCTTATCTTCAGGAATTGGGATAGTATTTGTAACAATCACTTCTTCAATAGGAGCGTCATTTAATAACTGCAGTGCTTTGTCAGAAAAAACAGGATGAGCAACACAAACATAAACAGATTTAGCTCCTCGCTCTTTTAATGCTCTTGAGGCCTCACAAATTGTGCCTCCTGTATCAATCATATCATCTACTAAAACACAAGTCTTATCTTTCACATCTCCAATAATGTGCATTACTTCTGCCTTGTTATGATCAACTCTTCTTTTATCAACAATAGCTATTGGAGCATCAAAAATCTTAGCAAACCTTCTGCAGTTTCTCACAGCGCCTACGTCTGGAGAAACAAAAATTAAATCTTTAAAGCGCTTATGATAAATATATTCTACTTTAACAGGAAAGGCCTGTATAACATCTACAGGCATGTCAAAAAATCCTTGAACTTGTTCAGAATGAAGATCTACTGTAAGAACTCTGTCAGCTCCTGCTTTTCCTATAAGGTTCGCGACTAACTTTGCAGTTATTGGCTCTCGAGAAATTGCTTTTCTATCCTGCCTTGAGTATCCAAAGTAAGGAATAACTGCTGTAATTCTTTTAGCAGAAGCCCTTTTAAGAGCATCAATCATTATCAATAATTCCATTAAATTTTGATTGACATTCCTGCAGGTCGGCTGAATAATGAAACAATCATCTCCTCTTATTGACTCGCCAATCCTGACATAAGTTTCATCATCCTTGAACTCTTTAATAATCGTAGGACTTAAAGAAATGTTCAATAATTCAGATACTTCCTGAGCAAGAGCTGGATTTGCCCTGCCTGCTATAATCTTAAGGTTCATACTCTCAAGAGATTCTAGTGGTTTTTTAAAGGTTTGTTTTTTGATTTTGTAACTTTCTAAATGTTTAAATAAAAATGTTGATCCCTCAGATTTTATGGAATTTAAACAAGACTTATTTCCCAGAGAAATGCTTATGCAATTATGGAAACCAGATCCTACTTTTGGAAATTTTGATGTTTATAATGAAATCTGGAAAACAGGTATAGAAACTAATGAAGTGAACTATGAAGATGAAGAATTTTTAAGAATATTGCATGGTCTGAGACAACAAGGAATGATCCAAGGAGTGCAGTTAGATATCGGCTGTGGACCTTGGCCTGTGACAAATATCTGGACATCATGGCAAGATAGTTATGGTCTTTTTGAAAGAATAAGACAAGGTACTTTTTCTAGAACTCAACCCGAGGACATCAAAAGGGTTCTAATCGATAACCATTATTTAGTACATCAGCTAAGAAATCTTCAAGATAATCCACTAACTTCACAGATAGAACTAAGAGCTTTTTATACAGAACAAAATTCAGTCTCTAGGTATGAAAATGTACCAGGACAAATCAGCAGAGTCAACCCTGAAATAGCAGCTCAATTTAATAAAACCAATGATCAATCACTAGAATCAGTGCTCAAGGAAGCAGGAACTGAATTTGCTGATGGACTAGTTATATCTTCGCTACTCAATTATGTTCCTTGGATGAGAGTACTAAAAAGATTTGATAAAATTCTAAAACCCGGAGGATTACTCATAATTTATAATTCATCTGCAGGTTTTAAAGAACATATTGATTGGCCTAACTATCCTTTAGACCAGGAGAATATAGTATCTTTTGTTAAAGACCAACTGCAATATAATTTAAAATTAAAATTTTTAAAGAGAAATGATATTCCAAAACTCTATCTTGTGGCTGACAAACC
>CAZDUE010000178.1:0-2598 GCA_964508575.1 uncultured Methanosarcinales archaeon | reverse complement strand
TTGACTTAAAAGATAGGAAAAAGCTGAAAGGAAAGGCAAAGTACCAATAAGTTTTGTGTTTTTTTAACTTTTTCATATTTTTTTCAGATCAAACTTTCAACTTCAAAAAGTCAGAGCTTTCGACCTTTTTGCGATCTCCTTTTTGAGTCGACGCCAAAACACAAAAGTGACAAGCGCTTTTGTGCACAGAACTTCGGTTCTGTTGGCTCGACCAAAAACAGGAATTTGCTGACGCAAATTCAATCATTTTCTTTATTTCATCTTTTTAAACTTTTATCTTCAAAAAGTCATAAGCACTTATAGTATCAGGAAATATTGTTTTAGCATTATCTTCAATCTCTTCAACTGTTTTATATCTTTGAGAAAAATGAGTTACTGCTAATTTCTTGACATTTGCAGTAGAAGCAAGAGTGGCTGCATCTCTTGCTGTCATGTGCTTGTAGCCCTCTGCCTTATCAACAAGTGCATCAGCGTCAGAAGCTTCACAGATCAATAAATCAGCATCTTTCGCGAGTTCAACACAGTTCTTAGTAAGAGCAGTATCGCATACATAAGAAATGACTTTTCCATTAATCAGATTAGTTAATTCATCTGCTCTGTATTTCTTGTTCTTCCAAGTTATTGACTTGCCTTTTTGCAATTCGCCAAGCAGAGGAGAATCAGGAATGGCTAAACTCTTAATTTTAGCAACATTAATCCTTCTGGTATTCTTCTCTTGAAATCTGTAGCCAAGACAAGTAATTGTGTGATCTAATAATTTTGCATGAAGCTCGTAATCTTCATTCTCAAAAAATTTGCCTTCTTTCACATCTTTAATCTCTAATTCAAAAGAAGGAGTGAACTTGTAAGTCTTGAATAGCATTTCAATAGTCTTTTTAGTTCCTTTTGGACCAAAAATTTGAACTTTAGAATCTAAATTACCAAGAGCAGACATGGTCTGTAATAATCCAGGAAGACCAAATACGTGGTCGCCGTGCCAATGGCTTAACAATATTTTTCTAATTTTCGAAGCACTAATCTCTGCAATTCGTAACTGACGCTGAGTTCCCTCTCCACAGTCTATCAGTATTCCTTCTCCTTTATACTGAAGAAAAACAGCAGAGTGATTTCTATCTTTAGTAGGTACCATTGCACTAGTTCCAAGGAATGTTATCTCAATCATACTATTAAGAACTGAAGAAGTGTTTATAATTGTTGTTGTTAAAAAAAAATAAAAATGCTTAATACAACCCCATAATCTTTCTCAGAGCTGTTGAGAATATTATCGAAAGTATGATGTACGTAGCCAACCATCCAGGATACCAGCCAAACAAGTTAAAGCTCTGACCAAATGGTTTGGTATAATCTTGATCAATAACTACTTGTTTTATTGAAAGATCTTTGTAAGCTTGTATTGGCTCTTTATACTGTCTTGTTGTGCTAACAAGGACATCTTTATTGACGGTTTCAGATGCATGATTAAAAGTCATAGTGTAAAGTCCTTCTCTTTCTGCACGAAGCTTAAACTCTGCTTTGTTATTTACAATTTCTTTCTCTTTCTTATCAAGAAGAGTGACTCCTGTTGGAAGAACATCTACTAGTTTTATTGTTCCAGCGCTTCCTTTTTCAAGATTCACAGTAACAGTAAAATTATCTCCTGGATTTATTGGTTCGTATGCAATGAAAGAGTTAAGCCAAATAAAAATTATAAGAACAGGAAGCATTGTCCAAAGAGTCGGCTTGAACGAATGCTTCATGTATTCTAAATTAGCTTCAAAAGCTTTTTTCTGGATCGTGGATAGCTTTTTAATATCTTTAGTATCACGCATCTCTTTTTGATAATCATTCAGATCATCTCTAAGCTTCTTCATTCTCTTCTGGTCAGTAAGCCACTTGTAAGCAAAAGTAACTATTACTGTAACAACTAGAGCAATTAAAGTAATTATTGTCAACGGATGCAGTGCAAAGAAACTCTTCATAATTTCGGAAACCATTTGAACTTTTAAAAAAAGTTCAATTAAAATATCTCTCATCTTTCTCGATGATTAACATATTTATTGAACTTGATTTACCCTCCTGTTTTTTTGATATTTTTGATTAATTTTAGATTGTTATTTTTATAACTTTTGGTTTAATATATTATTCTGCCCTTAAAACAAAGTTAGGCATAGGAATTTCTCTTTCAGGGATATGACCTTGAACACGACCTACTTGTGTTCTAACATTTTTATAATAAGAAACTCTACTCCCATTTTCATCAAATAAATATAAAATTCCATGCAAATGAACAAGAGTGGGATTCTTTAGCTCTAGTTCATGATCCTGAACCCAAGTAATAGCTCCTGTATCTTTTGAAATTGCTCCAATTTGATAAGTTGTAGAAAAATAAAGTTCACCATCTCCATCAATTAAATTTTCAAGATTTGCTCCTCTTAATCTTGAAGAATCAAAATTTCTTCCCCATTCTAATGAACTCATAGAGCCTTCTAAACTGAAAGCAGAGAGACTTCCATATTTATCTAATTGATAAACGACTCGTCTTTTTTCATCAATAATTGAAACCATGAATATCACACTTTCTCTTGATTAAGTTTTATAAATTTTTATATCCTTTAGGAC
>CAZDUE010000177.1:0-2629 GCA_964508575.1 uncultured Methanosarcinales archaeon | reverse complement strand
AGAGCAGGCAAAGCTTTCACCAGAAGAAGCAGCTAATCTTAAGATATGGGCAAGAACATTCATCAGAGCCAGAGCTTTATTGAGTTATGGAGATAAAATCTTTTCAATGGAAGATAATTACGGTTCATTTAAGATTTTCGAAGACTATGAGCTGGCTTTTGTCAAGAATAAAGGATATGACCTTAAGGATTTCTTAGCTCTTGCTTTAACTTCAAGAATAATGAAGAACAAATATGCTTCGGAGAATAGAGAAACTAATTTCAAGGATTTTACTGGATTTAAAGATGAATACCTCCAGTATATTGCAAACAAATGGGTTGATCTTTATCTTGCCAAAATAGAATCTGGAAAAACAGATCTATTGCCAAATCCAGGATATTCAGGAAAAACATTAACTGACGCAATACTGCAGTTAAGCGAAGACAAGGTTGATTACTATGAGCTCAGAGTATATAAAGACTCAAGTCATTCAAGCGGTGATAAAAGGGATGATGTCTTAGCATTATTCCCTGAAGACATACTTCCAGTTTCCTCATCAAAATTTGAAGTCAGTAATCCTGAAACAGTTCCAGATTATGTTTCAGCTGGAAATTTATTGAGAAAAATAGAAAATGAGGTAAAATATTTGAAGCCCACTGATGGACAGAGATATATTACGGATTACAAAAATATTTTTGTTGGTCTGAGAAGAACGGGCTATTCAGAAGAAGGAAGAATAATCATTGATATTCATAATTCAGAGACTGGAGAGCAAGTTAGATTAGTTCTTAACAATGAACAGTACAAAAGATACATTGAAACAGGAGTTGTCAAGCCAGTTGAAATTATAAGATTCATAAGAGAGCCAATTGATTCTTCAGGAGAGAGGGTTTTAGAAAAGTCAATACCTAAATCTATTAATTTTGAACCAGATTCCTCAAAAGTTATTGAACAAATTTTAGATGATGTTGCTGATTCTCAACAAGAGCTTGCAAGTATAGATCAGCCGAATGGCTGTAGTGATTGTGGTTTGTTTGCATCTGATGTTCAAGGATTATTAGCTCAGTTGAGGAGTGCGATTAATGGTTATGATAATTCTCCAGGACAAGTTGAGCATATTGCTGGAATTAGATTAAGACTTGAAGCACTCCTTTCAGATCATCTTCGAGAGAATCAAGTTCAGCAGCAGACTGCAGAAGCTCTTACAGCTTTAGAGTTAAGTAATTCTCCTGTAAATCCAACAACTTCTGAAGAAATAAGAAAAGAAATCGATGAAGCTGTTAGTGCTGTTGATGATAGAATAAATGAATTAAGTTCTGATAGTTCGAAAGGAGATGTCTTAAAATTATTGAATGATTTGCGAACATCTCTGGAAAATATAAATAATGAGTTTATTAATGTCAATTATCAAGAGAAAAAAGATGATAGGGCTAAATTTTTAGAAGTTGTAAATTCTTTTCCTAATTTAGTACAAAAAGAGCTTTTTGCTTTTGAAGGAAGAAAAGCATATTCCATAGCAGCAGTTCTGTTTGGAATAAAACCGGTTCTTTATGATTATGGATATGGCTATGATTATTTTGTTGATGCATTCCCTGATAGAATTGTGAGGTTTAATGCAGGAATTGCAAATATTGATTCTGTTATTAAGGTTATAAAAGAAAATCCTGATATTTTCAGGGATTTTGATTTTGATGTATACAACTCAGAAGAATCAAAAAAAGCAGACTATGGAACGGGGATGATGAGCTATCCTTACGGTGGTAAAAACTATTTGATAACTTACCTGGGTAGTGTGAAGGGTTGGGCTTCAAGTTCTTTGAGAGAAAATAATATAAAGGCAGGATTACTTTTCGGGTATCCTAAGAGTGCTGTATTTTCTATTGGTAAGAAAAATGGAGAAAACAAAAAACTTAATTACGATAATTACGGTATTCAATTTGGATATTTTCCTGAAAATGCAGAAGAAGTTAAAGCTTTTGATGATCGTTTAAAAAATGCTTTTGAAACATCTGGAATTGGCAGGTTGATAGAATCTAAAATATTGGAGCTCAGTTTCTCTGAGTTTTTTGATAATATATTATTACAGTCAAACATCCAATTATCTCAGATAGATTCAGATAATTTAAAACAAGAATTAATTAATGCAAGAGCTTCTAAGAAAGGTGCTGAGCTTGCAGAAGCTTTCAAGAGTGCTTTAGGAGATCATTATACAAAAGACCTCTTATCAAGCTTATTAACAGCTCATTACACAGAATTGATAGAAACTGCTTATTCTAAAGAAAATGAAGTTGATGAAATAAATAAAATAAATGATGAGTTAAACCAAAACAGTTTCATAAATTCAGATTACTTCACATCAAATGACAGGGAAAAATTAAACGCTGTAAGGACTCAGATTTATGGGGGTTTGGTTGAGGTTACAGATAGAACTGCATCAGAGAAAATTGGTTCTAATATAGGGAGTGATATCGATTCTATTCTAAATGATGATAAAGTATCTAAGGACGTAAATGATATGATTAATCAATGGATAACTTCAGATTCCTATCTACTTCCAGATATTTCAAATATTGTCAAAGATAAAAAGATTCAAGATCAAATTTTCGTCAGAGCAGTTGTTGCTAAGATTGAATTTTTAAAAGAGAAGATT
>CAZDUE010000176.1:0-2677 GCA_964508575.1 uncultured Methanosarcinales archaeon | reverse complement strand
TGCATGACTTGACAAAACTATTTTTAGCAAAAAAATTCAATATTAAAATATCAAGTCCTGAAATCCATGCAAAAACTATAAATGCCTTAGAGTATCATATTAATGATAAAAAGTTAAAAGAAAAAATAATTTCTTTGCTTAAAGCAGCTAAAAACATTTATTTTAGTTCTGAAAGATTAAAAGAAAAAACTCTTCCTGTCTTGCTTAAAAGAGGAAAACAAGAAAGGGGAAAAGCACAGTATTACTCAGAAGATTATTCTAAAAAAACTGAAATGAATTCGCAAAAAGCATCTTATTTTTTAGATAATATCGTAAAGCCTTATGTTAATTTAATAAAAGAGCTGATGAAATAATGCTGCTTGATGTTTGCTTAGGAACTAGAACATCATGGAAGATACTGTTTGTTCTAAGTGAAGCTCCAGGAAAAGGAATTACAAGAAAAGAAATAAAATCACTGACCAAAATCGGAAATAAAGTTCTTTCAAAATTCTTAATTTTATTAGAAAGATTTGATTTAATAATATCCAGTAAGATTGGAAAAACACTTTTTTACAAAATGAATTTAAGCAATCCTTATTCTCAAAAGATATTAGAAATAATAAAAATAGAGAAAAGAGAATTGAACAATCCTGATTTTTACGTTCTAAATATATCAAGAGAATTTTTATACGAATTGACTAACGTTAATCTTGACAATCTGAGAAAAGTAATACTCTTCGGTTCTTATGCAAAAAGAACATACACAAAAGAATCTGACATTGACATAGCAATAGTATTGAAAGAAAAGAATAATGGCGATGAACTTTTGATAACAGAAATAATTGACAACTTAAATAAGAGATTTAAAAAAGATATACAATTACATTATTTTACAGAAAAAGAATTCAAAGAATCAAAAGAAAAATTAGTAAAAGAAATAATAAAAGATGGAATAATCTTAGTTTGATTTTATATAATAGCAAAAAGTATGATTACTTAATCACTCTTCTCTGACTTTGAATTTTAATAAAACTTATTGCTTCTTCGTAAGCTAGTGTAGGCCAAAGAATGGGCCAGTCATGATTTTTATCACGCAGAGTTTTTATTTCAACAGATTCAGAAATTCTTCTCATTAGGTTTTCATCTTCTTTGCCCATCTTGAAAAATTCATCATTATCAGCCTGTAAAATAAGCAACGGCTGGCTTAATGAAACATTTTGGTATTCAAAGCTGCAGATACTACTTATTAATCTGTAAGAATTTTTAATATCTTTAAGAATATTGGCAATGTATTCAGGAGTCATTTCTGCTGCAAATTTTCTTGAGCTTTCAGATTCTTCAGAAGATATTCCTAGAAGCTCTCGAACTCTTTTATAGCTAGCAAGAGGAATAAAACCCAAAGGGCTGAATTTAACAGGAAGGATTGGAGATAAGGCAACAACATCAGTTATATCAGAACTTTGAGAGCCAGATGCTATTGCAACTCCTCCTCCAAGAGAATGTCCAATGTAATGAACTTTAACTCCGGGATGCATTCTTTGTGAGAATTCTAAACTGAATTCAACGTATTGCTCAATTGTAGTTGGCTGGGGGTTTAGCTTGTTGATTCCGTAAGCATGAGGTGCAAACACTTCATTAGTTTGAGCAAGTTTTTCTAAAAATTTCTCATAATATTGAGGGTTGTATCCAAGTCCATGTAAAAAGAAAATGGGCTCTCCCAATTCAACTCGTGGCTTTAAATGAAGATAATTAATATAACCAAAATTAGTCTTTTCCCTTCCATGAATCTTAGTGTGAGCATTCATAATCTGAGGGATTCAAAATCTATTTATATATCTTGTTCTAGTTTCTGTTTTTTTTATACAATCATTGAAAGATTCTCTTTATTTAATATTAATTCAATAAAATACAAATATTTATATATTAATGTTACTTTTAAAGGTAATATGGATAAAAATTTATTAAAAAAAGTGTTGCAGAGTAAAAATAATTTTGTTCCTTTGATATTTACAGAAAAACAGTTTATTGTTATGAAGAAATATCTTGACAGAAAAAAGTTATCTAATGCTGAAAAGAAAGCACTTTACACTTCAATTAAAAAGAAACTAGATGCTTTTGAATTATTCTCCAGAGAACAAAAAAATAAAGAATATTTCATCAATGGATCTGCTAAAATAATAAATTCCAGAATAAAAGAAACAAAAGAAATAATAGAAAAATACTCCAAAAAATATGATAAAGTTTTTGTTTCAGGATCCTTTCTTTTTTCAGAGGATTTTAATGATATCGATATATTTATAATTCAGGAACGTGGGTATAAAGAAAAATTTGAGGGAAAATATCATTTAATATTTTTAACAGAAAAAAAATTAGCAGATCCTGTATTTCAATCTGCTTACTTAATTTCAGTTTCAACTTTTATATTAAAAATAAAAACTAAAAAGAGGAAAATAAAACTTTCAGAGCTTATGTCATTGTATCATGAAGCAATAATAGAAAAAATGAATGATGATAAAAAACCAGAATCAATAAAAAAACTTGTATTCAATCACGCGTTATTATCTAAAAAGCTTCTTAATGGAGATGAACTGAGTAAAATTTGTCATCAATTAACTATCAAAGATATTGATGAAATGGCTAAAGAATTATTAAATAAGCTATTTGCAAAAAGTTATTTATATGTTCAAATTCATGAATA
>CAZDUE010000175.1:0-2711 GCA_964508575.1 uncultured Methanosarcinales archaeon | reverse complement strand
GGACTTAAACTTGGATTTTAAGGCGATAGCTAAAACAACAATAGCAATATTTGCTCTAGGTACCGTAATCTTCATTTTTGGAGGTGCTTTAGGAAGCAGCATTTATGGAGAAGCAGGAGCGCTTTTCAAAAATATGTTCGAATTTGGAAAAAATGCATTTTTCATGGTATTGATCGCTTTGGTCACAATTGTTGCAATGATAAATTGGCATAAATTCACATAAACTATTATAAACTGAAATGAATTATTAGAACAATACTATTGGAATCGATCATACAAATATTAATAACTTTAAAAATTGGAATGGTAAAATGAGATTATTTAACAGGCAGAAAGTGCTTTTAAACACTATTGAAAACTTGAATGGGAAAGATATTAATTCAAGGAGAGCAATAGTCAAATCTCTCTTTCTGCTTAGAGAAGAGCATAAAATTAGTGATAAAATACAGTTCTATAATTTTTTTGCTTACAAGCAAGGGCCCTTTTCTCATTTATGCTTTGATGATCTGAGAAGGTTGAGAGATAACAATCTTATTGATGAGGAAGAAACAACTTTGACAAAAGAAGGGGAATGTGTTTTAAACAAAATCGGAAGGGAACATGATTATGATATAAAAGCCATGTTAAATCCTTTTCCTGATGAAAAAAAGATTACTGACTACGTGTATCAAAAATATCCGCAATACACTATAAAAAGTGAATTGGTAGAACAAAAGCCCAAGAAAAATGAACCAGGCTTTTTTACTATTGGATACGAAGGCAAAGATATAGACCAATTTCTTAATTTGTTAGTTAGCAATAATATAGATATTTTAATTGATATAAGAAGAAATCCATTTAGCATGAACTTTGTTTATATCAAAGATGCTTTAATGAAGAAATTAAAAGATGTTGGCATTGAGTACCTTCATATTCCTGAATTAGGAATAGAAAGTGAAGAGAGGAAGAATCTTAACACTAAAGAAGATTATGAGGAATTATTTGTGAAATACAGGCAAACTCTTCCCATCAAAGAAGTATATATCAACCGAATTATTGAACTTGGAAAAGAAAAGAGAATTGCATTATTATGCTTTGAAGCAGACAGCAGCTTCTGCCATCGGGGAGAAGTAGCTAAATTTATAAAAAGTAGGAATTATGAGGTAATAAACTTATGACAGAATCATTTTGGCTGAAAGATATGATTGTCTTAGGTCAAGGAGCACCAAATCAAACAAAAAAGCTTAAAGGCAGACAAGCCAGGTGTCTCTGTGTTTGGTCAGATAAAACTGGTTTTGTAAGAGTTTTTGGAGTTCCATTTGGTTATGTACACGATTGGGAGATTATTAATGTAGAGGTTAGAAAGCCAAATGATGATGGCAGAGAAAATTCTTTTGTGGTTTATAACTATAAAACTGAATTTGATAACTTGTCAAAAAGGATATATGCTCAAAAAGAAATAAACACCAAGGGAAATAAAATAAATAAGAAGCTTAAAAGGCAAGAACAGATTGCATTGCTGGAAAACTTATCCAAATCAACATTTTCTCAAATAAGGGACAATGAAAAGAGCTTTGGTCTTATAAAACCAAAAATGATGAAGTTCATACTTAAGCAGAACAAAGAAAAATCAGAAGCTCAAACTACCTTGGTCGATCTGGACTATGATATTATGAATCAGAACGATTTTGCATTTCTGCCTTATCTGCAATATGAGTGCGATGGATCATGTAGTTCTAAACATCCTCATGAGCAGAAAATAGTTGAGTGGGGTGCCTACCAATTTATGCGGCAGAACCCCAATTCAGAGGAGCATTGTATGAAACTAAAGGACAATTATTATCTTGCAGAAGAGAATTACTTACATTATCTGTTGATCGGCAATCACCGCATACACCCAACAACTTATATGATAGTAAAATTAATCAGATTCAAAATAGAAGAATAACAAAATACCTATTAAAATAAATCCATGATCAAAAATGACCTACAAATTATCTCCATCATCGTTGAACTTGCTGAAAGAGTGTAAGAGATGCTTCTGGCTTCATCATAATAAAGGAATTAAGAGACCTTCAGGAGTTTTTCCTTCTCTGCCTTCTGGGATGGATAAAGTATTGAAAGAACATTTTGATTTTTTCATGGAGAAAAATGAGCTTCCTCCTGAATTAAAGGATTTTAATGGAAAATTAAATCTATTTAATGATAAAGAATTATTAGGCATTTGGAGGAATAACAGAAAAGGAATACAGTGGAAAGATAACAAGGGAAATATTTTATCTGGAGCAATAGATAACTTATTAGAGAAAGACAATAAGCTGATAGTTCTTGATTACAAAACAAGAGGATTTCCTTTAAAAGATGATACTCATGAGCATTACCAAGATCAGCTAGACATTTATAATTTTTTATTAAGAAAAAATAGTTATGAAACAGAAGACTTCGCTTACTTGTTATTTTATCATCCTGATAAAGTCCATGAAAATGGAGATGTTGATTTTAAAGTTGATCTGATAAAAATTAAGATAAATATCAAAAATGCTGAAAAGATATTTCATGACGCTGTAAAAATTCTTGAACAAGATATCCCGGAATCTTCAGAAAAATGCTCTTTTTGCGAATGGGCTAAAAAGTTTTATTGAGATTCTGAACGCAGTGCGTTCATAATTTGAATTCGTGACGCAGCGCGTCACAAAGGCTAATCATAACCTTTATATAATAGTTCTATTACT
>CAZDUE010000174.1:0-2717 GCA_964508575.1 uncultured Methanosarcinales archaeon | reverse complement strand
AATCAGCAGAGGCTGTTTATATACTTTGTTGTCAACACTGCTCGAGTGTTCAATTTGATAATCTGTTTACACTTTCTTTATAAATGAGCCATAAGTTAAGCTTTTGCGTTTTTAACAAAGACTAGTTTATTGAGTATTTCAGCCAACTCGGTAACATTCTTTGCTTTCTTTTTAAGCCAGGCAGTCCCCTTTAGTGCGAGAAGTCTTATGTATCTACAACCCTCGCCAATAGTTTCTATGGTTCGATTTAATGGTTTGAGAATGACATCATTCTTTATCAGGATTACTTGAGTATAAGCCACAAAAACAGCGCAAGCGACTTTCTGCATAGCACTAAATTTGCGGACTTGATAGTCCTCTAATCCTAAATGCTGTTTGGCGTCACGATGCCATGTCTCAATTTTCCATCTCTGTAAAAGAGATTTTATTAATATTTCTTCGCTATGTCGTAAAAGGTTAGTGACGTACAATCTGACATTTTCTTCGTCACCATACTTGTAGGTGACGATTAATCTCTCTTTTCCCACACCTCTTTCGCTAACTTCAATTGTATGCATGGCGTATACTTCTCCATCGATTACATACCTATTAAATTTATCGTCGGTGAGTGTATCCAAATACTGAGCTATGCTTATTCTCTTTTTCCCATTGATGCTGATGTTATTAGTAATCTTTGTTCCAAGAATATATTTTAATCCACGACAGCGAATATCCCTGATAAGAAAATCCGCATATAATCCAGCATCAGCGATAAAGAGCCAAATTGGGAACCTCTTGAGAGTCTTGTCTAGTTGCTCTAGAGCAATTTCTCTGATAGTCTTGAACGAGTATTGTTCATCCGCATCATCTTTACGAAGATAGAAATCTCCGTAAAGGGGGAATTCATTTTTTCCATCGGTAAAAAAGCTGTTTACAAAGCAGTAACCCCATTCTTTTTCTTTGGTCATGCCACTGTAATGATAGTTCGCTTTCTCCATGTGTCTTCCAGTTTTATGAAGCATGGTAGGATCAACGATGAAAATCCCTTTCTTAATATCACATCTTTTCTTGATTTGATTTATTCTTACATCATTAATTTTCTTCTCATCCCATTCGGAGCTGGTAAGAAAGCGATTAAGACTACTTTGATCTACTCTCCCAAAACAATCGGCAATCTCTTGAATAGTCTTATTGTCAGATACAATAAGACCGAGAATAAAGTCTCTGAAATTCTTATATTGTGGACGAGTGAAATGCTTCTTGTACCACCTGAGGAGTTCTTTTATTTTAGCTGGAACTTCCTTAAGAGGAAGAGACACAAAAACTCACCTCCCGCTTCGTTTTAGCTTGAGGGAATTTTTGTCAAGCAAGCTCCACTCAAATTCCTCGCCTCGTTGAAATTCCATGACCTGAGCGACTTGGATCGGGAAGTTAACGTACCACTGCTCAGACTCTTTTCTTTTTATCAGCTGTATTTTTGTTTTATATCCCATTTTTGTTCACATCTTTAATATCTAGTTGAAAAACTAGTTCAAGTATAAATAAATTTCGGTGCTAGGGAATATAGATCAAAAATTAAGCAGTGCTTATCGAGAGAAAACGCAAAAGTTCAGGCACACTTGTCCAGTGACTAGTGCCAATTATGCCACGCCCAAACATTTCTCATTCATTCGGCAGCAATTCAGTAATCTTAAAGTGAGGCAAACGATAAATTCTTTTATTTATAAATAAGAAGCTGTTTTTGAGCCTGCTTTGTTCTTGTGCGAGCAAGTAATTTGAATTGTTGCACCATGAATGAAAATACAATGATATTTTCGACAACCGTTTTTTTGATAGTGTGGCTTTTCTTGATTTTATTTTGAATCAAACAGATTGACGTGTAGATTTTGGAATGACTATTTACCCTTTCAATGCTTGTCCTTTTCTTAAATTCGTCTACAACAAAATTATTATTTTTGTAGACTGGATTAATTTGAAAATGCCAATCTACCGTCGGCAAATTTATTCTCTCATCTATGCCAGATCTTCTTTTATTATAACCTATCAATGGAATTTTATGCTGGCGTGAGATAATTATTTCATGCATCTCTCTAAAATCAAAAATTCCATCCATAATCATGAAATGATTATTTCTACTTTCATCAATTTGGTCGGTGCTAAAGAGCTCTTTAGCTAAATTAATCTGTCCTTCTCTAGCATATCCAACTAAAAAGCGTCGGGGCAGTTGGTGTTTTATCGACGCTACAATCATAAGCCAGAAACCATGAAATTTTTTGCTATCACTCTTGGCACCAAAGTGATAACGATGAGGTGATTGTTTGTGTTTGATGAGAACTGGAATATCGGTACCATCAAAACTCATGCCATCATCCTCAAAGGCACCACTTTTCTCGAGTATATCATCGAGAAATTCAAAGACATTTATGAACCTGTGAGCATAATTTTTCTCAAAATCATTTAAGACATCGTGGCTTGGAACTCTGGTAAGTCCACAAAAGTCAAGATATTCTTGATTCTCTGACAATCGCTGCACAATCAGAGTATTATCATCAAGTAACAAATATGATTTTAGAAGAAACGCTTTAAACATAGTAATCGGAAGAAACTCTTTCTTCCTTCCTCGACGAGAATATTCTCTTTTTCCAAGAATTTCAGAAACAGGAAGCCAATCAAAAGTAGTCATTATTGTTTTTAAATGCATAAATTCAGTGGTTTTTTGCATTGATCATACACCTCTT
>CAZDUE010000173.1:0-2816 GCA_964508575.1 uncultured Methanosarcinales archaeon | reverse complement strand
TCTTTCTAGCATCCTCTGCAGTTACTTTTATTGTCTTTTCATAATCAGCAGAATTTATCATATATTCATCAAACAGTCTGTTAGCAACATCTCTTAAAGATCTTGCTCCTATTCCTTGAATTGCAAATCTCGCAATTTCCTTAAGAGATTCATCTTGAAACTCTAAGTTTATTCCCATTTGTCTGAATTTTTTAACTGCTTTTGCTTAACTTTGAGTATTTGCTTGAACTAAAAGTTCTTGCCTGAATCCGATTCTTCTCTTTGATTTATCCTCTCTGTATTCAGAGATTGCTTTTCGGAAATCATTAGTGTTTATTGGGGTAAACTTAGCTTTTATTGTTTCTTCAGAAGCATTCTCGCCAGCTGATTTTATTGTATCTGTCTCTTTCTGTCTCTGAACATAATCTACAAGTCCTTGGATGTAGCTTCCATTTTTTCCATCACATAATTCAGATATGCTTTCCAGATCTATTTCTCCAATCAAATTAGAATTCCCAAATTCAGATGCTTTCTCGACAGATCTATTTATATAAATTTGCAATATTTCTTTTCTCTCTATTGAATTTGGAGGTTCTATGGTTAGCCAGCTGCTTAATCTGCCTTGTCTTATTAGAGCAGGATCTAGTGATTCTATGGGCATGTACGTTGCTCCGATGACTGTAAGTCCTTTAAAACTTTTCATTCCATCTAGCTTCGCAAGTAATGTGTCAAGAGCTTCATTATACTGTGTACTCCTTTGTCCTATAACATGAATTTCATCCATAAACAGAAGAGTTTTCTTGCCTTGTTCTTCATTTCTCTGAACGAGTTCAAAAATTCTTGCAGTTTGCAATGCCTCTCCTCCTCGATAAGTAGAGGTCATATCGTCATAATTAACTGAATAAAATTTTACAGAACCATTTAATTCTTCGATTAATTTTGTTGCCAAAGCTTTGACTAGCAAAGTTTTTCCATTTCCGGGATCACCTAAGAGAAGATAACCTTTTTGCTGATCAGGATCTCTTCCAAAAAATCCAGCAATCTGAGGTCTTACTATATCGTCATATATTCTTCTTATCTCTTCTTTGCCTCTGCTACATCCACCTATATCTTCAAATTTGACTTCTGGATTTTTAATCTCAATCTTTTTTTCAAGTTCATCAAGCCCTTCATGATCATGGCTTTCTGAATGAACTTTAGCGTTTGTTTTCGGTTCAAGTACGTATTTTAAGTCAGGAATCTTTTTATTTTTTGATTTATAGTGAGAAATATAACAAACTTGAACAAGCTCGATTAAATTGTTAAGTGCTTCTTCATATTTTTCTCTTGTTAAAGATTCAGCATTTAATCTTATTGAAATAGGACTATCTGAAGCGATTTCATATTCGAGAAAGTTTTTGGAGATTTTTATTTTATCTGGGCTTTTTAAAGACACATGATAGCTTGAAGGCAAGTTTTTAAGAATCTCTTGCATGGGTGTTTGGTAGCTTTTGCTTCTTCTACCTTCAAATGTAAATCTCAGCTTTGTCTCTGTTTCTTTTGTTTGATAAAATTTTAGTTCTCCTAAAACTCCCAGATTTATGTTTTCATCATCTGGAATTTTTATAGATGAATAATCAGTTGAATCTTTCTGCTGGAGTGCTCTGTATAAAGCATTTATGTTTGTTTCAATTGTTAGCATTAATCTCGCGAATAATTGAGGTTATATAAAGCTTTTGTTTTGAAACTCCTTTAAAGTGATAACTTTAGCTTATTTGCGGTTTATTTCAACTCTAATTCTTTATCAATCTCTTCTGCAACTTTTCTCATTTTTTCATGAAATTTTTTATTCAAATAATGCGTGAAACTTTTCTATAATTTTAGCAAAGATATGCGATTTTAGTTTTCCAATCTTTTTAATAAGAATTCTTTTGTCTAGTTTTGCTAAATTTTCTACTTTGACTGCACAATCAATATCTATTATGCCTGATTCTAAACTTTCAGAATTTATCAGCACAGTATATTGTCCTTTTGTGACATTAGATGTTATAGCACAAACAATAACGTCATCTGAATGATTGTTAAAATTATTTTTTGAGATGACAAGGACAGGTCTTACTTTAGTTTTGCTTAAATCTGAAAAAGGGAAGGGCACTAGAAAAATATCTCTTTGTTCTGCATTCATAAATATTTGCTCCAGTTTTCATTATCCTTTTTATTATTCCAAACTTTTTCTAGATTTTTCTCTGATAGTTTCATCCAAAATTTTCTTTCTTCGTCCTCGTATGAATTATTCCTGTTAATTTCTTTCAGAAAATCATCTTCTAGTTCTAGAATCATTTTGTTATCTTTTTTTATCAAGACTAATTTACTTCCTTCTTTTATCTTTAGTGATTTTCTGACATCTTCAGGGATTACTACTTGACCTCTTGATGATACTTTTATTGTTTCGATCATAATAAGAATAATAAGATTAAACTTATTTATAAGCTTTTCTACTTCAATGACTAATATGAAACCCTGTGTGCTGTCTATTAGCTCGCTTCGTCTGTAAATGCACGTTGCTCGTCGCAAGGGGTTGTTCCAGGTGAAAGCGAGGAGCAAGCAGCTCCTTGTTCCAAGTCACTGGAACGCAGAGCTTTGAGAGTAAAACAGAAAATGGCGAGCGTGACAGTACCGAGCGGAGCGAGAGGATTTCATATTAGCCTACTTCAACCCTAATTCTTTATCAATCTCTTCTGCAACTTTTCTCATCTGCTCCATTGATTCTTTCATATCTCTTTCGATCTCGTCAATCAGTTTATGTAACGTATCTACTCGCAATGCATATTTTCTTTTTTCAGTGACTATTATTCCTG
>CAZDUE010000172.1:1181-2818 GCA_964508575.1 uncultured Methanosarcinales archaeon | reverse complement strand
TTGAGATAATGTCACTTAGAACTGACATTCTAGTCAATCCCTTTTCTACCCTGACAATATCAGGAACAGGAACTTTAGCTTTATCAAATTCAGTACCTAATCTGGAATATGCATCAATTCTTGCCCTAGGATCAGAATATCTTGTACTGATAATTCCTAATTTTAAGGCAGCGTAATTATCACTGTAAGCTTTCACATCACCGGATTTTACTAAACTGGACAATGCAGTTTCTCTTGTGCTGTAATCTGGAGAGTATTGTACTCGAGAAAATGCTTGTATAGTCGCTATATGACTGTTTATTTGAGTTTGCGACAATCCTTGAGCTCTCAAATCTTGAACATAAATTTCTTTTGTCCTCAATGTTCTTTGCGCTAACTCAGATGATGTTAATAACCCTTGAGATCTTGCAAAATTATCTGCTTTTCCCTGCAAATTAGTTTCTGCTCCAAAAAATTTAGCGCCTTGATCCAACAAAGATGCAAGACCTGAAAATTGCGAACGACTTTGATCTAGCTGTTGCTGTCCAGCAGTTCCTGATAATGCAACAAGCCGATTATTATTTGAAATATACTGTTGACGCAATTCAGAAGTTGAAAGTTTTATTGGCTTGACACTAATTGGACGAGGAGAAAATATACTCGTGATAACTCTTGGAATCGATACAAATGCAGATCTTACCGCTTGAAACCCAGAATTCACAGCTCTGGAAATAGTGCTCACAGGATTTTTGATAAAAGATTTAGCAAATGAACTAACTTTATTGAAAAAAGAACCTACCAAACTTTGACCCTGAGCATTAGGAATTGAAGCAGTCTGTTTATTGCCTTTATTAGATCCACCACTACTTCCACTGGCTCCACCAGAACCTCCTTGCTGAGCATAATATGCGGCATTAGCAGCTGCAATCTGAGCTTGACGCTGAGCTTCTGCGATAGCAGCTGCCTGAGCATTTTTTTGAGCAATTATAGAAGAAGCTGCGGTCTTTAAACTCTGCATCTTAGGATCTAATTCTTTTCCATAATCCCCTATTTTTTCTGCCAACTTATTAGTCTTAGAACTAACATAAGAACCAGCACTTAAGGCCAGTACAGTTTTTTGAACTGTATTGAAAATAGTTACATCAACTGCATGACCAGCAACTAAAGCTCTACGCAATGTAGGATCATCTTTGTTTCTGTTACTGTTTTCTTTCTTTAATACATTTATTTGATGTTTTATAGTTCCTGCAGCAAGTTCAAGCTGATTGAATTTAGAAGTTCCTGTCTTTTTTTCAGCCTCACGAAGTTGCGCCTGAGCTTTGAATGTTTCAATATTAGCATTAACATCCTGAGCTGCAATTGTATCATACTTTTTTAAATCAGCTACTAAGTTTCTTGCTGTTTCAACAACTAAGACAGTTGTTTTTTTATCATCCTTAACAGCTTTATCAAGAATTTGAAAAGAAGCATCTTTCATAATTCTTAGACCTTCTGCAATTAATTGATTATTATTTGATAATTTAGCTAACTGAATTAATGATTCTCCTTTCTCAGCAGCATTAAGAGAACTACCCTGAGTAAATCTGGAAAGTTCAGCTCTCTCTCTTAATTCTTTCAAAACTTGCTCTTTTTGGTCTTGAGTAAGTAAATTAAATGCT
>CAZDUE010000172.1:0-1171 GCA_964508575.1 uncultured Methanosarcinales archaeon | reverse complement strand
CTCTTTTAGCAGTATCACTTTTTTTATTTTCAACCTTATTCTTAACATCAGCTTCAATAATCTGTATTACATTTTGCACTTCTGGAGAAAGATCATTTAATCTTTTCTTCTCAAGCGCTTGAGCAACTTTGGAAAATTCCGCTAAAGCAGTTT
Source organism: uncultured Methanosarcinales archaeon (assembly GCA_964508575.1). GTDB lineage: Archaea > Nanobdellota > Nanobdellia > Woesearchaeales > CAZDUE01 > CAZDUE01. The sequence goes on along the minus strand of CAZDUE010000172.1, from coordinate 1,018 downwards.
TAACACCTTTTTCATTTCCATCTAACTGATGAACTTGTATCAACTGACCTAAAGCATCTCTTTGTATATTTGCATCTTGACTTGATTTCAAATTTTGTAAAGTCTCAACTGCTTTTGTGAAAATTTTATCCTCTAAAATAATCTTTTCTTCATTATTTCCTTTTCTTTCTGCAGAAACTTTAGGAGGAAAGTTTTGTATTACCAAAGAAGCAACTAATAATTTGTCAGCATCTTTGGATTGCGCGTTTCCAAATATTTCTTCGGCAACCTTTTTGAGTTCATCTTTACGACCAGCTTGATTGAAAAGTATTGCAGCATCTCTTAAATTGCCATTTGCTTGAGCATCAACTGCTAAAATATTGGCAATTCCTGCAAAATCAGATTGAGCATTTTTATCTTTAGGATTTTCTTTAAGCTTTTCTTCTCTCAAACTTAAAACTAATTGAGCGGATCTCTTTGCTGTTTCAGTTAATTTGCCATCTGTAATCTTATTTGAATGCACAACTTCAACAGCTTCTTTTAAAGCATCATCTTTCTTTCCTGTTTTAGAAAGCGCTACTGCATGCTGAAAAGATAACTGATCAAAAAGCTCCTTATTTCTGTCTTTTACAGCCAACTTGCCGGTCTCAAGTAAAGGAAGAGAATCAGCTGCATCTTCTATCTGGGAAGATCTTAAAATTCCTCGAGCAACAGCATCATTTAAAACAAAGTTATTTTCAGCAGCTCTTCTGATTGTTGCTAATCTGTCATAGAACTTAGATGCATCTGCATTGCCAAGTTTTCCTTCAATATCAGATGTTACCTCAGATAATTTAGAACTTCCTCCTTTCTCAGTGATTTTCTCTAATCTTCTAAGATAATCTTCACCTTCTTGGGCTGTTAAAGTTTTTTTTTCTCTTACTTCCTTTATAATATCTGCCAAGCTTTTGTCATTATCTAACTGTTCAATCTTTCTTTGAACTTTTTCTTTTAAAGCAGGACTTGCTTAAGAATCCAATTTAGATTTTAAAAATTTAGA
>CAZDUE010000171.1:0-2824 GCA_964508575.1 uncultured Methanosarcinales archaeon | reverse complement strand
GTAATACTAAGCTACTCAACGCAGCTTAAAAAAGAATTCTCATCGCTTCACATACAAAAATCCCAAATATTTATATATCTGTTCTGGAACTTTTTAGTCAGAGGGTTGGATTCAGAAAACTAAAAAAGTTCGGAAAAGAGTTGGACATAAGGTTTGGACATGAAAATAGCAATATTTGGAATTGGCAGAGTTGGATTGCCGTTAGCTCTTTCTTTTGCAGATCAAAAACAAGAAGTTATCGGAGTAGATATCAACGAGATCCATGTTCGTAAGATTCGAGAAGGAAAAATGCCTTTTATAGAGGAAGGAGCAGAGCCAATACTAGATAAGTGCGTTAATAAGAATTTTCATCCTACAACTGACAGTTACTCAGCAATTGCAGAATCTGAAGTTCTAATATTAACATTAGGAACACCTGTTGACGAGCATATGAATCCTGTATTCTCAGATATTGAAGCAGTAATAGATAAGATGATTCCAAACCTTAAGAAGAATCAGATAATCATTCTGCGGTCAACTGTAAGCCCAGGAACTACTGAATATTTAAAGAGATATATAGAAGCAAGATCTACTTTGCGAATTGGAAAAGACTTGTTTCTTGCATTTTGTCCTGAGAGAATAGCAGAAGGAAAAGCAATAGAAGAAATCAGATCACTACCGCAGATTGTTGGAGCTCTGGATGATGAATCAAGAAAGAAAGCAGAGCAAGTTTTTAAGATATTGACAAAAGATGTTTTATTAACAGATGCAAGATCTGCAGAGCTTGCAAAGCTTTACAGCAACATGTATCGTTACATAAATTTTGCAGTCGCTAATGAGTTCATGATGATTGCACAGGCCCATGATCGTGATATTTATGAAATTGCAAAACTTGTAAATAAAAATTACAAGAGAGGAGGATTAGCACAGCCAGGACTTGCAGCAGGACCTTGCTTATACAAAGACGGCTTCTTTTTAGTAAATAAAACTCCGTATACTGAGTTGATTTCTACTTCTTGGAAGATCAATGAAACAACTCCAGGATATTTGATATCAGAAATAAAGAAAATAAAAAAACTCGAGAAGGCAAATGTATTGATTCTGGGACTTTCGTTTAAGGCAGATATTGATGATACTAGAAACTCGCTTTCATTCAAAGCAAAGAAAGTATTCCATGAGTTTGGAGCTAATGTTCTGGTTCACGATCCTTATGTTGCAAAGGGAGATTTAAAAGAACTCGCGAGCAAGGCAGATGTTATTTTCACAGCAATAAATCATAAAGAGTACAAGAATCTAGGAAAAGAATTTTTGTCAAAGCTAAAAAAAGACTGTGTTGTATGCGACATATGGAATGTTTTTGGAACTGAAAAAATAATGTTTAAAGCAGGAGATGTAAAATGAGCACTATCATAAAAGATAAAAGAATATTAGTAACAGGAGGATGCGGATTTATAGGAAGCGAAGTCGTAAAGAACTTGATAAAAAAAGGTTACGAAGTCACAGTCCTTGATAATTTAAGCAAGCCAGAAAGTTCTGTAAAAGAAGGATACAAATTTGTAAAAGTTGACTTGACAGATAAAGATGCCACATTCAAGGCGTTTAAGGATCATAAGGTTGTCATTAATCTCGCGGCAAAAATAGGAGGGATAGGATACTTTCACAAATATCCTGCTACTATACTTTCGGAAAATAATAAGATATACTCGAATACTTTTGAAGCAGCTGCAAAATACAATTACGAAAGAATGGTTTATATTTCATCATCAATGGTTTTTGAGTCTGCGAAAGTTTTTCCAAGCAAGGAAGAGCATATAAAAGAAGTTCCAATGCCAATATCTGCATACGGATTCTCGAAACTTTGCGGAGAAAGTTACTGCCATGCTTTTTACGAGGAATATGGACTTCCTTTCAGCATATGCAGACCATTTAATGCTTATGGAATAAACGAGTTTCCAGCTGAAGAAATAGGATACGCACACGTGATTCCAGATATTGTAAAAAAGATTTTAGCAGGACAATATCCTCTTGAAATATTGGGAGATGGTGAGCAGAGCAGATGCTATACTCATATTTCAGATATTGCAGATGGAATAGTCACAGTTACTGAAGCTAGAAAAGCAGAAAATCAAGACTTCAATGTAAGCACAGCAGAAGAGACCAAAGTTATTGATCTTGCGAAGAAATTATGGAAGATATGTGATCAAACTAAAGAATTGAAATTTAAAAATGTTGAAGGATTCAAGTATGATGTTAAAAGAAGAGTTCCAGATGTTACAAAAATGAAAAATCTACTTGGATGGGAAGCTAAGATAAAACTAGATGATGGTCTTAAAGAAGTTGTAACATGGCTTAGAGAAAGAATGTGAGCTGATTTTTTCAGGATGTTTTTCAAAAATTTCAATAGTTACCTTTAAATAATAATATAATTTTGAAGCCATAATGAAATCTAAGAGCTATGGTGCTAAAAGTGCTAAGATACTAACTGTTGTAGTTCCAACATATAACGAGCGTGAGAATATTGATATTTTTATTGAGAAAGTAACTTATGAACTAAAAAAAAGCAAAGTTCCTTACGAGATTATTATTGTTGATGATAATAGTCCTGATAAGACTTATGATAAAGTAAAGAAATGGCAGAAAAAAGATAAAAATATAAGATTAATAATGAGATATAAGAATCCTGGATTTGGAATATCAATATGGGAAGGAATGAAAAAAGCTAAAGGAACAGTTATAGTTCCAATGATGGCTGACATGTCAGATTCTCCAAAACATCTAGTTGAACTTTATAACACAATGATTGAAGGAAATTATGATCTTGTTCTCAGAGATAGATTTAAGAGAG
>CAZDUE010000170.1:0-2845 GCA_964508575.1 uncultured Methanosarcinales archaeon | reverse complement strand
GATTTCGTTTGTCAAGGTGTGGGAAACGCCGAATTCGGCGGCGAGGTATCCTTAAATATATGAGATTTTTTCAGTGAAAAATAGCAGTACGGCGTTTTTTTTCATTTCTTATACCAAGAAAGAACATTTATATATGAATGCCCTTTTTACGTCCAGATGATTTTAAAAAAATTAACCAAGGAAGAAGCGAGGAATGAAGTTAAAAAACTCGTGGATAAGTATACTAGAATAGGCGAATCTGGATCTATTAAAAGGTACAATGAGGAAGATACAAAAGCGGAATTTATCGAGCCACTTTTTGAAGCCCTTGGGTGGGATGTCAGAAATACTGAAAATGACGATGAAGTAGTCAGAGAAGAAAAAATATCTAAGGGAAGAGTAGATTACTCTTTTAGGATTAATGGAATTCCTAAATTTTTCTTGGAAGCAAAAGCCCTTAAAGAAGATTTAAACAATATCAAATTTGTGGAGCAGGCAGTAAATTATTCTTGGCATAAAGGCTGCACTTGGGCAGTTCTTACAGATTTTGAAGCAATAAAAATATTTAATGCTGAATGGAAAAGTGTGAATCCATTACAGGTGCAATTCGGACAAACCTTGCCGTGTCAATTGTTCTTTGAAAAGTTTGATACTTTATGGCTTTTATCGAGAGAAAGCTTTGAGAAGAAATCGCTGGATACTGAAGCAGAAAAATGGGGCAAGAAAGTTAAAAAAATCCCTGTCGATAAACAGCTTTTGGCGGATTTAACAAAATTTAGAGACTTCCTCAACAAGAACATTCTCAAAAATAATGCTTCTAAAAATCTGTCTGGTGATGAATTAGACGAAGCTGTGCAGAGAATTATTGACAGATTAATTTTTATCAGGACTCTTGAAGATAAAGAATTAGAAGCTCCGATGTTGCAATCGGTTGTCAGAGAGGATTTAAACAAGAGAATTTACAAAAAATTAAACCTCATTTTCAGAAAAATTGATGATATCTATAACAGCAAATTATTTTCTCCCCATTTATGCGAAAACTTAGAGGTAGACGATGATGTTTTATCAATAATAATTGGCGGATTGTTTGCAACAAGTGATAATTCTGTACGTTATGACTTTTCTGCTATTGATGCCGATGTTTTAGGGACCATTTACGAACAATATTTAGGGCACATTCTAAAGAAAACAGACAAAAGAGCCAAACTTGCAGAAGGAAAAGCACATAGGAAAGAGCAGGGAATATATTATACTCCCACCTATGTAGTTGATTATATTGTTAAAAATACTGTTGGTGAATTATCCAAGAATAAGAGATTTAACTTAAAGAACATTAAGATTTTGGACCCTGCTTGTGGCTCTGGCTCTTTCTTAATGAAAGCTTTTGATTATCTTGTTACACGTGATAAAAAGAAAAATGAAGAAAACGAACAGGTAAAGTTGGATTTAACTGGTGCTTCACCCACTTATAACAAAAAAGTTGAAATCCTGAAAAACAATATTTTTGGAGTAGATTTAGATTCTAAAGCTGTTGAAATTGCTCAATTGAATTTGTTATTGAAGGCTGCTGAGAAAAAACACAGGCTGCCAACACTACAGGAGAATATAAAGATTGGAAATAGTTTGATTGATGATTCTGCTGTTGCAGGAGAAAGGGCTTTCAAATGGGAAGAACAATTCAAGGACATAATGGGTAGTGGTGGTTTTGATGTTGTTATTGGGAATCCGCCTTATGTTAGACAAGAAGAGATTACATCATTCAAGACAAGTCTAAAAGAATATATTGTTTTTGAAGGTCGAGCTGACTTGTACATATATTTCATTGAAAAAGGAATAAAACTACTTAAAGAAGGAGGATACTTGGGGTTTATAGTCCCTAATAAATTCTTGGCAGCTGGCTACGGAAAAGCTCTAAGAAAGTACATTCTTGCTAACTGCCATATCTTTAGAATAGTCGACGTATCAAATATACGGGTCTTTAGTGAAGCTTCAGTTTATCCAGTAATGATTATTCTACAGAAATATAAACCAGAGAATATGAATTCACAACATAAAATGCAACTTGCCAATGTAGATGATGAAGCAGAGATCATCAGTGGAAAAGTAGCGTACAAGAAACTTAGCCAAAATGTATACGTAGATTTAGTTAGTGAATCATTTCTTACATCCGTTGATGATAAAGAATACCCCCTTATAAAAAAGATAAAATCATCAAGTAGAGTTATCGATGATGATTTTGAGATTGCTTTTGGAATAAAGACTGGAGATAATTCAAAATATGTAACAAAGACTAAAGATGATGAGTATTATTATCCTTTAGTAGGTGGGAAAAATTGTTCGCGATATACCTATACATGGGATAATGATTACATAAAATATATCAGTAAAGAGTTGGATAACCCATTAACAAAAGAAGTGTTCATAAATCCTAAGATAATCTTGAGAGATATTGGTCAAAGACCATTAGCAGTATATGATGATAAAGGATATTTTTGTTTAAATACCCTTTATATTATTTATCCGAAAAAGAAAGAGGTATCACTGAAGTATCTATTAGGAATCTTAAATTCATCAGTAATCAATTATTATTATCATAAATTATATTCAATGGTCCATATTAGTGGCGGGTATCTACGTTTTTTTACACCTTACGTCAAGCAGATACCTATAAGATTCAATGAATCCTATAAAACTAAGATAATCGTTTTGGTAGAAGAGATTGAAGATTTGTATGACAAGTTAAGTAGAATCAAAGACAAACAAACCGACCAAAAAGCCCAATTAGAAAAAGAAATCCAAAAATTAGATGCTGAAATAGACGAAGAAGTCTATAATCTATATGGGATAACTGAAGAAGAAAAGAAGA
>CAZDUE010000169.1:0-2904 GCA_964508575.1 uncultured Methanosarcinales archaeon | reverse complement strand
AATTCTTGAGGAAATAGTTCGGAGTACTTCCTTTTTGGCCCTCTTTTTCTATCACGCATTTCAGAAGGATCAACTAGATTTCCATGTTCATCTCTGATAGGATTGAATCTTATTTGATCTTTCCAATCTCCTGGTCTTATTTTTTCAAACAAGGGTATGTATTTATCTCTTTTTGGTTCTGGATTTAGATATTTGTCATGATCTTTTTTCTTAATAAAATCTTTATCATCTTTTGCCATGTTATCGACTTGATATTAGTATATATTTCATAATATGAATTAATAACTATATAAAACTTTCGGTTTATAACCACTATCAAGTAACATCAAGTCCCATTTTCTAAATTCTCTGGTCTTGGCAGTTTGTCTGTATTTCTGTCATCTAGAACAAATCTTATTAAGTCATCTACTGATTTTTTTCCAAAACTTTCATTGCTGAAAGAATATATTTTAACAATTTCTATGAATTTACTCTGTTGTTCCTGCATTAATTGAAAAAAATGATTTAACTCATTCATATTTCTGAATCCGTATATCAGTATATGGCTTATCTCTCCTCTGGGTATTCTGTAGAATTTTATTACATTTGTCTGCATCAGTCTTTGATTTACTTTTCTTCCTCCGAACTTTTCCCATGCTTCTGGGCTGATTTTTAGCATTGCTATTGCAAAAGTAGTTATTCCTATTTTTTCATAATCCACAGAGGCCTTGTAGCTCTTTATAACTCCGTTCTGCTCGAGTTTTTGTCTTATTTTTCTGACGCCCTGTAAGCTTATTTTTAGCTTTCTTGCGATGTCTGCATCTGACATTCTTCCGTCTTCTATCAGCGAGTTTAATACAACTTTCTCGTTCTTAGTTAGTTTCATTCTTTTTTTCTACGAGCTTGTTATTTATATACTTATCTAGTCATTCCAAAAAGATTTTTATTCACTTTTAAGTAGTATAAAATAGAAAACTTTATATACTTTAAGTTTAATATCTACTATTAAGTGATATAAATATTAAAAAATGGAAATTTAGAAAATGGAATTTACAAGAAACATGACTCCGGAAAATTCAAGGACTGACATGATGTTGGATCAGATTGACATAATTTTGACTCCAGAAGCTTACTGCGGAATATGCTTTAAGAAGATGGATGCTAAAGAGCAGGAAATCAGCAAATGCTCAAGATGCCAGAAGTGATGAAAATGGAAGAAGATGAGTTTTTGTTAGAAGAGATAACAGGAAAAAGAAAAAAACAAACAATAAGGACAATATTGAATAAAAAGAAGTTAGATCGATTTGAAGTAGATCAGATGTTCAATGATTTTAGATGATCGCTATTTTTTAAAACTCAAAATATCTAGTTTTAAATTTTCTTCTATCCTTCTTTAATTCTTTATCTATTCTTGACAGTTCTTCCTTATCAGGCCATATTCAGAAAAAGTCCATTAATTTTTTTGTCATAATGCATTCTATTGTGATTATGACTATTAAAACTTACCGATTTAAAAAACAACATATTAACCCTTCTAAAGTAATCATAAATATTTATAAACCTTGAAATCTAGTATAGTACAGAACTTTGGAAAGAAATCGGGTGGTAATAATGTTATCAGAACAGTCATTAGACCAAGTTTTATCTATTCAGAATTTTCAGCAAGGGCAATCAAATGCGCAATCAGGTGTATTATCAGCAGAACAAGCGTATTCAATAATGATGGATACTTCAGAGCTAGGAATGAGACGATTTCAAAGAGATCCTCATCAAGTTCTAATGGCTATTTTAGAAAGTCCAGACTACAGCAGATTAACTCTTGAAAATGCAAGAGATGAAAGGATTGGACATTATAGGGCATCATTGTTCAGATCTGCTGCTAGTTCAAATCCTTCTGAAGGAATAAGGCATTTGTATGAACAGCCATCTGTTGTTTCGGATGTTTCAAGTAAGGTAGTAAGTTTATCAGATTATGCAAGACGCGACGCGTATATAGGTAAAATGAATTAGGATTTTGATTTTTTTTTACCTCTTTCTTTTTTCCCAACAAACCTTTTTAAACTATTCAAATTTCTAGTGAGGTATGAATTATGATTTAGAGCTGGACAGAGCTGTTGAATTAGTTAAGCAGAATAATGCAAAAATTGTGTGTGTTCAACTTCCTGATGGAATTAAAGACAAAGCAAATGAAATTGCGGATCATATCAGGAATAATACTGATGCTGATGTAATTATCTGGGCTGATACTTGTTTTGGCGGCTGTGATGTTGCTCTTGATTCTGAGAGATTAGGAGCTGATTTGATAATTCAATGGGGTCATACTGAATGGATCTACAAAGTATAATCATAATCCTTGCATGTTTTCTTAGTATTTATTTAGGGATATTCACTGCAATAATGGCAGAAGAAGAATTAAAAGATGCTCTCAAGTATCTTAGAGTTTTTCAGAATTTGATACTGACTTTAGTTAGTTATGTCTTGTTTTATCCTTATATTAAATTGTACGCGATTATTGTTTCTTTGATCATATTATTGATAATGTTCAATTTCAAAAGTATTAAACGAGATCTCTGGATTTATCCAATTCTTGGAATAATAATGGGAGTTAATTCTTCAATTATGATGATCTCTCTAGTTTTCCTTTATGGCTTTCCTTCAGGATCTATTTTGTATGAAAAATTCAAGAATAATGCATACATTCAGCCGTTTTATTATAGCTCATTCGTATTTATGGCAATAGTTGTTTCTTATTTGTGATTGGCGGTATTGAAAGGTTTGAAAATTTGCTTAACTTCGTTTAGCTTTACCGAAGCTAGCAAGTAACTAGTGAGCATCAAACAAGTTGATGCATGCCACAGTCAAAACCAGTCATCTGACTGGTTTAGCATGTTTGCTTTTTTTGATACAGCGCTAATTGGTACAGCT
>CAZDUE010000168.1:0-2911 GCA_964508575.1 uncultured Methanosarcinales archaeon | reverse complement strand
TCACCTCGAACTGAAGCATTGCACTAAAGACGAGGAATCGCCAAAAAAGAAGATTTAAAAACCATAAAATTCACCTGAAATATGAACAAAAAAGAACATTTAAAAAATAAAAAAAGAAGATTCAATATGCAATAAACTCGAATTCCTTGACGATTATCCAGACGAATAACAACAGAACTATCGCTCCAATTACAATCCAAGTAAATCCATCAACAAAAGATTCAGTTATTACTTTATACAATCCGAATACCATTATTCCAAATCCCAGCCATAAGAACTTGTCTAAAACTAATTTCATTATGTCAAATTCTTCAGCGTGAGTTAATCTTTTTTTACCCATTATTTAGCACCTCGCTATTATGATTTGTTCATTCATTATTGCTTAAACAACTTAATCATAAATTAAAAAATTAAATTAAAAACTAAATTGTTACTTCGACTGTTAAGGTTCTTGTCTCGTCAAATTCTCCATTTTTCACATTTATATTGAACGTATAAATGTCAGCAGGAACACTTGAACCTACAGTAATTCTAACATCTCTTATTCCAGTTTCTCCTGATCTTAAATCAAATTGATTAAATGTCTCAACTTTAAGACCGCCTTGACTGTTAACACATCCATTAGGATCAATCGATGAACAAGTTTGAATTATGTCCAAATTATTGCCTCCCGATATAGTAAATGTTGTTTGGCCTCCAGGTCCATTATTATTCTTAACTCCTAAATATACAGTCTGCTTCGTGCCTCTTTTGACTTTTATAGTATCAGGGCTTAATATAACTCTATTAGTTTCCAGATCATCTATAATTTTTCGCTTTGTCTCCTGATCAATTGATCCTGTAATCTTGTCGAATTTCTCAACTGTGCCGCCAAACAGCTTGTTCATGAATGTTAGTCCTAGACCAAGCATTGTTATTGCTAATATTAAAATAACAATAGAATTTATAGAAAGTTCTAAACTTCCTTTTTTAGAATTTTTTTTGAAGCTGAATAACCTCACTCTTCTCACCTCTTTTTGATTTTCAGAATTATGCAATATGTTATTTATAAATGTTTCTCTAGAAAACCAGTCAGAAGAAATTACTTTAAAGGAGTTAAATTTAAAACGTAACTAACTTTGACTGAGTTTCTCTCCAATGATAAGAATTGTGAGTTGCAACATAATCAGGATCATTCGTCAACACAAATGCATTAAATCCTGTTGTTCCAGTCCCTTCAAATAAAATAGCAAGAAACTTTTCTTGATTGTCTGGAGAAACAGCAATTTCTGCCCTGAACTTCATTCCTTCTGGAACAGCATGATTTGTACATCCATCATAAGGAGCAGGCATTTGAGGAATGCAACATCTTGAGCTGATGATTTCAGTATATACGTGAGAATTTAATTGTGGAACAACCATAAGACTGCTATCTGTATCAAAATAAGCCATTCCTTTAAATCTTTGTCCAGGAAATCCTTCATCTATATTTCTCCAAGCTTCCTCAACTTTCAATGAAATATCTGAATGGGATAAAATTTGCTGCATAAAACCCATGAAACAGTTCAAACTTATAAAAGTTGTTATTATGAAATTAAAACATTTTTTAAAATAATTCAAGAAAGCTTTATAAATAAATATTCAATAAAAGCATTTAGTGAAAAATAGAGGTGAAGTAAATGATATTTGTAATGTTTTTTCTAGGAATCTTGACAATAGTCGCTGGAATCCTTCCATTCTTAAGCAGCCTTAATGTAATTCCCGCAGCGTTCACATCAGGACCATTATATTATGCAATAGTAATAGTAATTGGAGTTGGCGGTCTACTTTATGGATTCATGAACCAAATGCTCATGGGCATGCAAAAATTCATGGCAATTGCTCTTGGATTATTAACTCTTCTCGGAGGAGTTCTTCCATTAGTCAACGGATTTGTAAGCATAATACCAGCAACATTTTTGACAGGATGGATTTATGCGCTTATAATAATAGCAATAGGAGTTATTGGAATAATCTACGGATACAGCCAGTTTTAGTCCTTCTTTTTTATTTTTATTAATTGCTCAATAAAATTATTTCTAAATAGACTATGAAAAACAGAAACGTTTATTAATAAGTTTGACTTATTCTAAATAAGGCGAACTAATATGGTACAAGCTTTAATTGAATTGGATGAAAACACTAACAGAGTATTAAATGTGGTGAAAGCAAAATATAATTTGAAAGATAAGGGAGAAGCAATAAAGTTTGTTGTCTCTGAATACATTGATTCAGAAGAAGAACCTGAACTAAGACCAGAATTTATTAAAAAAATCGAGAAGATCAAAAAACAAAAAGCTATTAAAGTAGATAATTTTGCTAGCAGATATAACATAAAAGAGTAAATTGCGAATTCTTAAGGTGAGTTATGTATGAACTTGAAATACTTCCTGAAGCTGATAAAATATTTTCAAAGTTAAAAACTAGAAATTTCAAGCAATTGGTAATTATCAATAAGAAAATTGAAGAAATAAGAAAAAATCCTGAAGGTTACAAATTTCTCAGGAATCCGTTGCAAGGATTTAACAGAGTTCATATAGACAATCATTTTGTTTTGATTTTCAAAATAGACCATGAAAAAAGAACAGTTATTATTTACTATTTTAATCATCATGATAATGTTTACAATTGGAGACCCTAATCAAACAAAAAGAAATAAAAATTAATAAAAATTCCAAAGAGTTTATGGATGATTGCAATCATAATGGCGCAAAGGAACTTTACTTTGCACTTTACCCGCTTTTCAGAAGGCATAATATTCCATTAGCAGTGGTCTTTTCTGATGGAACTAGATACGAGCATTATCATTCTCAAAATCAAACCAAAAAAATGTATAATTCAGACCTAGAACAAAAGCTTGAATGAGTTTAAAAAAAAAACCGAAAAACAGCAA
>CAZDUE010000167.1:0-2915 GCA_964508575.1 uncultured Methanosarcinales archaeon | reverse complement strand
AAAGTTCCGAACACTGTCAGTGTGACTGAACTTACGGGAAGATAGCTCTTTCAAGAGCCTCATCTGGAATTTTGAAGATGCTATGCATATACTTTTTTGAATCAAATAAAATTTACTAAGCTGTGGAATGTTTGGTGATCTCCATGTTGCAGCTTTTATTTTTTTCACACCACTGCTCGCATTTTTGAGCCCATTCTTTTTCCTTGTAAATAAAATTGCATTCTTCACATAGGTAGAATAAATTTTTGTCTTTAATTATTTTTTTAACCATTTTAATCCGTGTTTATATCTATAGCAGCGGACATAAATAATTGATTGATACTTTCCGCTGCTATATTCAGAAGACCAAGCAAAATAATGCTCAATACTTATAATGCTCAATATTTTTGGTCTTCTGTTATATTATTCTCATTAATGCTGATCCTTTATTAAGGTACGTGCACAAATTAACATTCTTTCTTGCTTTTATGCCCGTAACAGATGAGCTTATATATCATCATCGTCTATAATATATTATTGTGTGTGAATACTTGAGAAGGAGCTGGCAACCATGACTCTAGGCACGGATTAACTCTTTGAAACTTCCGAAAATTACGAGTTATCATAGAAAAATTTATATACTAATGTTATATTTTCTATAACATTGTGATATGAATGTCTTACAAGCTTTTATTGAAAAAACTGTACATGGATGATAATAGGTTCATCACAGATATTTTGCTTAGAGATTACTCTAAACAGCTTAAGATGGAGTATTATGACGTAATAAGATATCTTATCAGAAATAAATATGTTTACAGGATTTTGAAGGGTTTTTTTTACTTTCCAAGTTTTGAGGAACGAAAGTTAAAAAGCATTAATGTAAGTTATATGAATGCTATTGATAAGGCTCTAGAATTTAAGAAGGTTAATTGGTATTTTGGCCTGGAAACTGCTTTGAAATTAAACAATTTAACTCATGAGTTTTTTGTTATAGATTATGTTGTTAGTGATTCTATATTCCGTGCAAAGCCAATTAAGGTTCTTGGGCATAATGTGAGATTTATTAAGTTAAAAAAGTCTCTTTTTAGTTTTGGTATTGTTAAGAAAGGTTTGAAGTTTTCTGATCCTGAAAAAACATTGTTAGATATTGTTTATTTATCCAAATATGAAGGTCTGAATGATGAAGCAATAAAATTGCGGGTTGCAGACTTGGTTAAATCGTGTTCTAAAGCGAAACTTTTGAAGTACGCAAGTAAGTATAAAAAATCAGTAGAGTTATTTGTGAGGGAGTTGTTATGAAGAAATTGATTGACTATCTGAGTTCAGAACTAAAAGTTAATAATAAAATAATGTTAGAGAAAGATATTCTTCTTCATAAATTTTTAATAAATTTGACGAATAATGAATATTTTAGCAGCAACTTTGCTTTCAAAGGCGGAACGTGTCTGACTAAGTGCTATCTTGGTTATTATCGTTTTTCTGAGGATTTGGATTTTACTTATGTTAGACAAAAGGAAATATCAAAAGAGAGTCAAAAGAGATTAAGAAAAATATTATCTTTGGAGCTAAATAAGATTTTTGAGATACTGGTGGCTGTGGCAAATGATTTAAATCTAGATTTTAAAGCTGATAAATCAAATTCAAAGTATGTTCAGTTAGGCGGAAGTAATAAATTTTCAACATTCAAGATTTGGTACAATTCAGAAATATTAGCTCAGGAGCAGTTTATTAAGGTTCAGATCAGCTTTTTTGATATACTGACTTTTCCGATTAACAAACGCAACTTTTTCAGTATTCTTAATAAAAGACCAGAGGGTTTTGAATTTTTGTTTCCTGAAGAAAAGTCATTATTTAAAGCCAAAAAAGTCTTATGTTATGATATTAGAGAAATTCTATTGGAAAAATTTAGGGCTATTTTGACAAGGCGCGGCATTAAAGTCAGAGATTTTATTGATATTTATAAAATAACTAAGAAGGAGAAGATTGATTATAAGATATTTAGAAAAGACATAATAGCTAAAACAAGATTTATGCTGAGGTATGAAAAGTATTTGCAAAATTTGGCAGGATTTAAGTTAAAGGAAATATTCTTGAAAGATGAGGAAAAGTTATTGTTAGAGCCACTGCCGAAAGATTTTAATAACTTTATTAAAGAATTGCAAGTTTTTTTAGAAGATATTGCTGATGAGCTGCAGAGAAAATAACATTTACATTTGAGCTGGCAACCTCAACTCTGTTGCTCGGGTTTCTCTCAGAGTTTCATAATTTCCAAATATTTTTAAATAGTTTGTCTTTTATTCTGGCTAAGCTAAAATGATGAACGAAATACTTATTTGGATTTTAATGTGGTCATTTTTTGGATTTTACCTGATAATATCAAGCAAAGGTTTTGATTATATAAGCCACCTTTTTTTACTGCTCTATATTTCACAATAGCTTCTTTAGTTGCCATTTTTATTTTTAACAAGTATTTAATAAACTTGACTTTTAATGTCTTTTCTCTTATTGTTCCATTAGTTGTGTTCGCTTTAACATTCATGATATATTTACATGCGCAGAAATTAAAACCTCCAAAAAAACTCATAAGACAGAATCCTCATTCGTTCTTTTTAAGAATGGATTTTAATTATTTGTTTTCTAAGAGTTTTGATATTTTATTTCAACAGATTATGATTGTTGCGTTAACATTAATCTTGTATAGTGAAGGTCTATCATTAATCTCAATTATCTTGAGTTTTGCGATTTTGTTTGGAATTATACACATGCCTCTTTACTTATCTCCTAATAAGGGGTTTGCCAATATTCATACTTTTTTTTGCAATTTTATCAGCAATAATATTTCCTATTTTGATTATAGAAATTCCTTCAGGTTATGTGTATTCTTATAGTCTTCATTGGTTGTATTATGCTGTTTTAGGTTTTTATTTTTGGAA
>CAZDUE010000166.1:0-2960 GCA_964508575.1 uncultured Methanosarcinales archaeon | reverse complement strand
ATACAGATAACATAATGGGAATAATTTACTTAAAAGATCTTATGAAGTATTCTAAAAGCAAAAGAATTCCTTTGAAAAAGATTTCAAGAGATCCATATTTTATTCCTGAGACAAAAAAGATAAGCGATCTTCTTAGATACTTTCAAAAGAGAAAAGAGCAGATGGCTGTAATTCTTAATGAGCACGGATCATTTATAGGTATAGTTACTTTAGAAGATGTGATAGAACAAATTGTAGGTGAGATAAGGGATGAGAATGAAAAAACCACGCATAACATCTTAAAGGAAAAATCGTATTGGATAGTTAAAGGCAAGACAGAGATAAATGAGATAAATGAATCATTAGGCATGAATCTTAAAGGAGAAAATTATGATACGATTGCAGGATTTGTTCTTGAACAGGCAGGAAAAATTCCTAAGAAAGGCGAAAATTTTTTATATAAAAAATTCAAAATAACTGTGCAGAATCTTGAAGATAACCGAATTGTTTCAGTAAAAATAGAGAAGCTTAAAGAAGATCAGAAAAAATAAATCCTTTGATTATTTTCTTCAATTGCTCTTTTTCTTTGATTATTTCTTTGATTATTTGTTTAATCATTAAATTGATTCATTTTTTATGTTTCAACTTATGTTTTCCAAGATAAAATAAGAATATGTTTTTTCTATGTAATTTTTGCATTATTATTATCAGACAAAATGCAATTGCAGAGTATATTCCAATTATGATGACAGATCTTGATATTTCATTAATTCCAAAATTGAATATTAAAACATCTGTTATTAATCTATTTGTTATTATGAATGGATTCAGTTCTGCAACACTAACTAAATATTCAGGCATGCTTTCTATTGGAAGTATCACATTAGATAATAAAAGCATGATTGTTCCAGCAGAAATAGCTCCTATGATCCCAGTTTCTTCTGATTTAAACAAGTATCCAAGCAATATCCCTAAAAATATGAAGAATGTCGCGCATATAAAAATAACTAAGGATGATAATTTCAGGTCATTCATAGAAATATTAAAATATTTTGAAGATACAAACATGATAAGAATTATCTGAAACATGACAATTATAAGCGCAGTAAAATAATTTCCAATCAAGAAAATCATGTCTTTTGTAGGAGTTATGAAATTTCTAAAATGCGCTGCTGAATTTTTTTCAGATAGGACTATTATTGTTGATAATAAGATGCTTACAAACATCAGTATTAACGAAATCAATATTGGAAATGCAAAGTTAAGATGAGTCTTTTCAACTGTCACAGGTTCTATTCTTGCAGTTATCGGATTGACTATTATGTTTGCATCATTTACACTTATGCTTTTTATGTTTTCTTCTATGTTGTTAAATCCCTGGTCAAGTAAATCCATATTTTTTCTTATGGAAGATATAGAATAGACCAGATCAGTTATGTCACTTTTTATCTGTTTTTTTGCAGAAGCAGCGTTTGCAATTTTTACTTGGTTATTATCAACAGCTTTAATGACTTTTTCAATAGAAGTGTTCATATTTAAAGAATTATTTTTCAACAGAACACTTATATTTTTGAACTTTTTCTCTTTTTCTTTGACTTGTTCTTTAATTTCATTTTCGGATTCAGAAGAGTTCAGTTCTTCAACAGATGATTTTATCTGATTTATCATTTCTTCTGAAAGATTGAAAGCTTCATCGTAATTTCTGAGTTTTAAGGACACTTTATAGCTTTCATTTTTTAATTTTTCAAGATCAAACTCATCTCTGTTAAAACTCAAGTTCATCATATTGATATTATAAGATAAAGATTCTATCTTTTCAGCTATTCCAGAATTTTCAGTTCTTAGTTTATTAAGATCTTCTCTTTTGAATTCTATCTCTCTCTCAATATTATTTATTTTTTGCAGAAGAATATTAGTCAGGTCAAGACTTATTTCGTCAGATCTTTTTGATAATTTATTCATGACATTATTTATAACTGTATAAACCAAATTTATTTTTGAAAAGTCAGCATAAAAAGTTATTTCTTCTGATTTCTCAAGACTCAAGTCTTTAGGAAAAATAACGCAGGTGTGTATCTTTCCAAGTTTTATTGCGTCTATGCAGTCTTCCCTAGTGTTAAATTTTTCAGTAGGATATTTGTCTTGAAATTCTTTAACATATGAGTTTGTAAGTTCATTGTAAGATTCAGAATAATATCCTATTTTAATTTGATATTCAGAAAAGTTATTAAAAGCAGCGCCTGCAAATATTATCACTAATAAAGGGGCAAGAATTATTATAAGCGCAGAGCTTTTAGATCTCATTATCAGTTTCAAATTTTTCCAAACAACGTTGAATATTTTCATTTTCAGATTTTTCCAATTGATTTATTTATTGACAATCTCGAAAACTTTATCAAGAGAATTTTTTTTTATTTCAATATCAATTAAAGTTTCATTATTTCTTTTTATTGAATCCAGAATATGGCTTATTATTTTTTCAGCTCCATTGCAATGAAATGTTATTTTCTTGCCTTCTACCTCTATTCTTTTAGTATCTCTTTTAAAATTTGACAAATCTGAAACCATCTTTTTATAATTTCCAGATGCAGTTGTTATGCTTATCATATCATTATCCGAGTATTTTCTCTTTATTTCAAGAGGAGTTCCAATTTCCACAATTTTTCCATTGTGTATCATTCCAACTCTATTGCATATTGCTTCTATTTCATCCAAGAAATGAGATGACATTATTATTGTGGTTCCTCTTTCATTTATTCTTTTTATTAAGTCCCACATTTGCCTTCTTAACAAAGGGTCAAGGTCTGATGTCGGTTCATCCAAGACAAGAACTTCTGGCTCGTGAATCAGAGAGCACGCAATATCAAGCCGTTTCTTCATTCCACCTGAAAGATTTTCAGCATGGTCATTTTTAGAATCTTTAAGCCCAACTATTTCAAGAACTGCATGTATATTTGATTTTCTTGTGTTTTTTTCCATCT
>CAZDUE010000165.1:417-3045 GCA_964508575.1 uncultured Methanosarcinales archaeon | reverse complement strand
CTGAAGATGATATTTTGATAACTTCTAGTGCAATGCTTTCTGAATTATATAGGCGAGATAAAAAAGGAGTTCATAATGGTAGAAAAGAAAAAGATAAGTTAATACTTACATGTAGGTTTGTTGCAATTCTTATTGCATCTATTTTAAAATCAAAAGGAATACCTTGCAGAGTTAGAGCAGGGCATGCAGATTATTTTAATATGGGCAAACTTGGAAAAGTTAGTGCAGATCACTGGATAAATCAATATTGGAACTTTAAAGATAAAAGATGGATTACAATTGATGTTGATGGCAGTTGGAGTTTAAATGAAAACTTTGACCCTTATGATATTCCTAAAGGAAAGTTTGATTTCCCTGCTGATGCTTGGTTAAATATAAGAAATGGCAAAGAGAATCCAAACAGATTCTGGAATGCAAGTTCTAAAAGAGGATCTGTTGTTTTATTATGGTCGCTTTTCTATGACTTTCATTGCTTGATGAATAATGAAATAATTTATACTTACGGACCAATCAATGGTTATGGAAATCCTGAGAGATTTGCTAAACTATCTGAAAAAGAATTAAAAACTATTGATGAACTTGCTATTTTAATGCATGATCCTGATAAGAATTTTAATAAATTGCAAAATATTTTTAATACAAATAAAAACTTCAGATTATTGAGTGGCGGACTTTTGTAAATTTAAAGAATTGTTTTTTTTAAATTCTTATTCCTTACTGATTATGTAAACTCCAAGTATCATAAATATTCCTGATGCTACTTGAACTAAAGTAACTGGTTCTTTTAAAAAAATAAAAGCAAATACTACTCCAAACAATGATGCTGTGGAAAAAATTACAATTGTTCTCATTGAACCTATAAGTCTTAATGATGATAAAAATAAAACTAGCGAAAGTCCTATACTGAAGAATCCCACAATTAAGATGTAAGGAATTGTTGCTAATTCGATATTGAAGCTATTTCCTGAAATTAACGCCATCAATAGAACTAGACTTCCGCCAATTAAAGATTTATAAGAAGCTACTTTAATAACATCATTTTCAACACTTAATTTTTTACTTAAAGAGTTGTCTAATGCCCAGAATAACGTGGCTGTAATTATCAATAAATTGCCTGAAATATTCTGACTGAGTGAAATTCCAGAGAAACTAAGATTAGTATTAATTGCAATTGCTGAAATAAATATTATTAGTATTGCAATATGATCCTTAAGTTTTGCTTCTTCTTTAAGAAATAAAAAGGCGATTATTATAGTGAAGAGAACTTCCATATTTATTAATAATGAAGCATTAGTTGCATTTGATAGAGATAATCCTTTTAAGAATAAGAATGGTCCGATTGCAGCACCAAATATTGCAATTGCAAACAAGTATGTCCAATCATTTTTGCTAAGTTTTTTTTCTTCAAATTTTATCTTGAATCTTTCTAGAAGATTTTTACTAAAGGGAGTAAATCTAATAATGTACAATAATATTCCTGCACTTAAATATATCAATCCAGCAGCTAAAAGAGGACTTGTATCCTTCAAGACCAACTTGTTCAAAGTTGTGCTTATCCCAAAAAGTAAAGCTGCAAGTAATGCATTAATGTAACCTTGATTATTTGCCATGATGTTCGTATATTCTTCCTCTCTTATCCAGAACTCGAACAAAAACAAGCTTTCTTTCTTTATCTATATCAACTAATGCTCTATAATCTCCTATTCTGTATTTATAGTAATCATTGCCTTCAAAATGTTCAACATAAATAAAAGGTTCTTTTAACTTGTCAAGACCTTTTCTTAATCTGTCATAAATGTGCTTATCTTGACTCTTCAGAAATTTAGCTGCCTGAGAGCTTAGCTTTACTTCATAGGTCATTTAAATCAGTGTAATCCTCTTCTGCTTCAAGTCGAGCTTTTTTTAATTCATTTTTAGCCCATTCTGTAAGGTGTCTTTCCTCAGAAAGAATGTGCTTTATTATGCTCATTTCTTTCCTAAGTTCTATTATGTCCCTATGTAAATGTTCTAAGTCTATTGCCATAAGTCAAGAATGATTTAGTTATTATTTAAAACTTTCGTCAAAAAATCATCAACCAACCTTTAAAATGCTAAAGTATTACGTCATCTTTTTGTCAATGTATTGGACTGAAAGTAGGAATATTTAAATAGTATTCAGAAATTATTTATTTGATTGAAAATGATTGAAAAAAAAATAAAAATGATCAATAGCGTATCATTGGTTTTTTTTATTGTCATTCTAGTCTTATCAGGATTACTTTTAATAGCAGGTTGTGTGAAAGAATCAATAGATGATTCATCTGTGTATATATTATACTCTCATCATTCTTCTGGTTTTCCCTATTTCGGAAGTGAAATAAATTTGACGATATTTTCAAATGGAACTGTTAAGTATTATGAACATCTGCATGAATTAGGAGGAAAATATCCGCGTGAAGGAGGGATAATTCAGAAAGAAGGGAGAATAAGCGAGGATGAACTATTAACGTTAGTTGAAATTATTAATGATAATAATTTTCTGAGCATGAAAACAGTAAATAAGTGCGGTTTCTAAAAAATGACAGATTTGGGCAGTTCAATTTTTATTGTTAAAGAATATAATTATGGAACACTTGCTGCACGTTTGAG
>CAZDUE010000165.1:0-407 GCA_964508575.1 uncultured Methanosarcinales archaeon | reverse complement strand
ATTGTTAAAGATAGTATGAAAAATAACTCTGTTTTTGTTGATTATGGATGCCCTCAGACTTCGGAGTTCAAGAGGATAGATAAAAAGTTTAGAGAAGTGACTGATCGCGCATTAGAAAATAAGCCCAGTATATTTACTCCTCCGCCTCCTCTTCCTCCTCTGAATATTTCATCACTTGTTATATCTAGAATTACTCATGAAGGACCTGCTGGTTTAGTTTGTCCAGATTATTCAGAATCTTTTTGTGAACTAATTAATTTAACCATCTTCTCAGATGGAACTGTTAAATATAACAGAAGAGTAAATGAATTTTTCTATTATTTGGAAAAACAAAAAGTTTCAACTTTTTCAACAGAAGGAAAATTAAATGATCAGGAGTTCTTAAAGTTAGTTCGAGTCATTAACGA
>CAZDUE010000164.1:0-3062 GCA_964508575.1 uncultured Methanosarcinales archaeon | reverse complement strand
GTTTGGTCTTCTGAATATAGCAGCGGAAAGTATCAATCAATTATTTATGTCCGCTACTATATATGAGAGCACTAACTATTTGTATGATTATTTAGTGTGCTGTCGGATGAAAATATTAAATCATGCGCAAATTATATAAATAAGCAAGACTTATCAAGTTATATGAGTCAAATGATAAGTATAACTAAAGAAGAGTACGAATCTTTACAAAAGAAAGCAAAGATAGCAGATGATGCGCTAATTCAATTAAAGCTAAGTTTAGAAGATATGCGTCATGGAAAAGTGAGTAGGTTCTAGATTTTTTTGAGAAGTGATAAAAGTTCTTCTTTATTATTTTTTACAAAAGCGATAATATCTTGTTGCTCTTTTTTTGAGGCAAATGAAATAAGCAATATTTTTTCAGTCTTATGATCAATCAAAAAATAAAGTCTCTTGTTAAGATATTTCTTTTCTCGAAACCAGTCAAAACCTAAAGGCTTTCCAGAAGGATTATCTTTTAGTTTCTGCTTAACTTTACTCATCCAAATAATTTCGCTTTTATCTAAAGATTCGTGATTTTTCTTAAAAGTTTCAGTTGCATAAATTTCGTACATACCTTGATTTCAGCGGGTACTATTTAAATACTTTATCAAAACGTATATAATTTATCATGCTATCTACAGATAATCAAAAAATCAAACAGTAACGTAATAGTTCTCAAATGCTTTATCCTGCATCCAATGCTTTCGTCTATTTTCTTTTTCATTAAGATAATCAACATATTCGTAGAATTCAGGATATCTTAACCACCTATTTTCATTAATTATCTCAGTTCTAATATTTTTCATATCAACCACCTTTTTTAGTTTTTTTCTTTTTTTTTGATTTATTTTTGAATATGATAAACGCACCCTCTTGGGGAAGGGTGCTGGGTGCGTTTATTTTCTGTGCATTGGGTGTTGTCTAATCACGAAACTATACTTAATTAGAAAACCTCTTATAAATAGCCTGTGAACGCTTATTACAGTACAAAAATACAGATTTTAGTTTCATAAGCTTTTTAAATAAGCTTTCAATATTCAAGAGTGATGATACAGATAGTTTACAGCCCAAAATGGTTTTACGGACAAGATATAGGAATAGAAGCAATCGGAATGATTATTCTATTGGTATTGGCAATCTTGAATCTTCAATATTATCGGCTTAACAAAAATAAGAAAAATCATCTTTGGCTTGCGATCTCATTCATACTTCTAGCACTCTCATTTTTATCAAAAATAATAACTAATTTTACAATACATTCAAAAGTTTTGTTGACAAAAACAGTGGGAAACTCAACTTTTGTTTATCAAATGATGAATCAATCAGATACTCTTTTTGACTATGGATTTTTGTTCTACATGATATTCGGTCTTATCGGGCTTTATATATTATATGAGATATACCAAAAAGATCATCCTCCTGCGAGAATAGGACTTACTTTCTTGTTAATGGCTGTTGCAATTTATTTTAGTGCATTTCCATATATTGTATTTAATATGATTGCAGCAGGGTTATTGTTCTTAATAACAGGACACTATTATAATATTTATAAGAATAACAATCATGGAGCAACAAAGGTTTTAGCAATAAGCTTTGGAATTCTTACTTTAAGCCATTTGATGCTTTTATTCGCGAATGTCCAATCCTTGTTGTATGTTATTGCTGAAGTAATACGGCTTTTAGGATACTTGCTGTTATCAATTACTATTGCAATGGTTTTAAAAGATGGCAAGAAAATAAACAATGGCAAGAAAAAGATCAAGAATTGACATAATAGCAGACATGCTATCATCAATTCAGGAAAAAAATGGGGAAATCAAGCCAACTCATTTGATGTACAAGGCGAATTTAGCACATAATCAGATGAAATCCTATCTAGAAGAATTACTTGATAAAGAACTTATAAAAAAATCAGCAAAGAATCATAATGAATATATTATAATAACAGACAAAGGTCTTAAGTTTATTCAGAAAGTTCGAGAGATGAAAGAGTTTGAGAAGACATTCGGGCTGTAGAAACTTTTAAAAACTTCAACTTAATCTCCCATCAAATGTCATTAGAAGATAACTTTGAACAAGCAATACAAGAATGGACAAATCATTGTAACACTTCTAAAGTTTGTTTAAGTTCTTCAGCAGCTCCTGTGAGTGACTGTGATGCTTACAGAAAAATTGTTTCAATGGGTTATGATGCTCTGCAATTATTAAGAGATACCTCATTGTTTTTCCAATCTCAGGATTTTCTATTGCTTTAGCTATCTGCTTTTTTACTTTATCTTTCATACTATTATCTCTTATTTTTTCTAAATTCTTAATAAATTCATCTTCATATTGAATGTCTAGCATTTTTTAATCATTTCTAAGAATTCGCTTTCTTTCATTGTCCTGAATTTTCCTTTCTCATATCTTTGCCAAGCAGCCTCTGTTCGTTTGGCAAATTCTAAATCTTCCTCTAAATTTTTTTTCATCTTATCAACTTTCTTCATTATTATCTGGTCTTTATTTCTTATGACAATCATTTTATCTGCTTCAATATTGAGGAAATTCAGGAAGGACTTGTAGTGCTGATTCACAAGCGGCCTTGTTGGTGCCAGAACCAGTATCTTAGAGTCCGGATTGTCTTTCAACCTGTGGGCTGCCAGAAGGACAGCTATCGCCGTTTTCCCCAATCCTGTTGGCAAAACACAAAGGATATTTTTGTTTAGAGCAGAGGCTAGCATTGATTCCTGGTAAGCCCTTGTTTCTATTGTGTCTGGTTTGATCAGTGGATGGGTGATATGCATACACTTAGAAATAGAAAGCGTTATTTAAATATAAAACAAAACACAAATTGAGAAATTAAAGAGCTGCGGCCCCTTTTTTATTTCTTTCTCTTTGAAAGGGCAACAACTGCAACTACTACTATTATTATCACTATGACTATTGCATACAGAACCATGTTTGGCAATCCAGCTGCTGCTGTTGGAGCTGGGGTTGGTGTTGCTGTAGCTGCTGGCGTTGGTGTGGGGGTTGCTGCTGCTGTTGGAGCTGGGGTTGGTGTT
>CAZDUE010000163.1:0-3147 GCA_964508575.1 uncultured Methanosarcinales archaeon | reverse complement strand
TTAATATTCACCAACCTCTTTAAGAAGCCTTTCAGACTCTTTTAGTCCTAATCTTGTCATTGACCATTTATTTTGACTTTCATTCTTTACAAAACCAAGATCTTCAAGCTCATTTAAACTCCTCAAAACATGACTCTTATCTAATGCAGTTATCGAATCAACAGAATGTGAATGCATAGGATCTTTATGACTCTGAGATAGCCTGAAGAGATTAAGTAAAACACTTCTTGTCCTTATTGTTTTTTTATCCCTTGCTGATTTTATCCAGTCCCATAATAAACCGCGATGAGGAGAGAAGAGCAAAGAAAAAAAGACAATGATGCTCATAACCACCACAATTGTCGGTCCGGTAGGCAATTTAGTTATCACACTGCTGACTAATGCTCCGGTCACTCCTGAAATTGCTCCAAATATTGCAGATAATAAGATCATGGTCTCTAAATTATCTGTCCATTGTCTTGCCGCTGCTGCTGGAGCAATGATCATAGCACTCATCAAAACTATGCCTACTGTTTGAAGTCCTATAACAATGGAGACTACAATTAAAGTTATTAACAAAACATTCAGCAGGGTTAATGGAAAACCAAGACTTTGGCAATATTCAGGATCAAAAGTTAAAAGCTTAAATTCTTTCCAAAACAAGAATAATATTAACAGCGCAATTCCGCCTGCTACAGCCATTAAAACAACATCACTTTGCAGCAGAGTAGAGGCGTTTCCGAATAAAAATTTGTCAAGCCCTGCTTTCTTGGAATTAGAAAGTTTTTCAATAATTGTCAAAAGAAAAAGTCCAAAACCAAAAAAAACAGAAAGAACAATTCCAAGAGCAGCATCCTTTTTTATGCGAGAATTTTCAGTGATTGCAAGCACTAATAAAGTTCCAATCAATCCAGCAATCATGGCTCCTGTCAATAAAACTAAAGGATCTTTGCTAAATGTAAATAAAAAAGCTAATGCAACTCCGGGAAGAGCAGCGTGCGAAATCGCATCTCCAAGCAAACTTTGTTTTTTTAGCACAGCAAATGATCCAAGAATTCCTGAGACAATGCCAACTATTGCAGAGCCAAGAACAACGGTTCTTAAAGTGTAATCGAATACAATATTAGCAAGCATCCCCATTTGTAAACCTCAAAAATTAATCAGTCCCAAGAAAAGCAGCTCTTCCGCCGTACGTTTTTGTAAGATTCGCATTTACTAAAGTTTCTTTAACAGGACCTATTGCAATTTTTCTGACATTCAACAACAAAACCCAGTCAAAATATTCTTTCACTGTATTAAGATCGTGGTGAACAACAATAACAGTCTTTCCATCTTTTCTCAATTCTTGAAGAAGTGAAATTATGGCTTTCTCTGTTGTAGTGTCAACTCCTGAAAAGGGTTCGTCCATGAAATAAATCTCAGCATCTTGAACTAATGCTCGAGCAAGAAATACCCTCTGCTGCTGGCCTCCAGAGAGCTGGCTAATGTGCCTGTTCCAAAAATCTTTCATTCCTACTTTTTCCAGACTATTCATTGCAAGCATTCGTTCTTCCTGACCAGGCCTTTTAATCCAGCCCAATTTCCCATACAAGCCCATTAAAACAACATCCAGAACTGTGGTTGGAAAATCCCAATCAACACTAGTTCTCTGAGGAACATAACCTACTTTTTTTCTATTTTTTTCATACGAGTTTCCAAGAACTTCAATAGTTCCTGCTGCAGGTTTTATTAATCCAAGAACTGTTTTTATTAAAGTAGTCTTGCCAGCACCATTAGGTCCTACAACCGCAAGCAAAACTCCTTTAGGCACTTGTACATCAACATCCCAGAGCACTGGCTTTTCTTTATATGCGACAGTGAGGTCTTCAACATTCAAAGCCAATCCTTTATTTTCAGATTCTTTCATTTTATCACGCTTTTCCATTTTAATGTTAGTTAATTTTGTAGTCAACTTTGACTCTTATTATTTCATATTATTTTAGAGCTTTATTCATAGTATCAATATTATGAGTAACCATTCCAACATAAGTCCCATCAAAAGTTCCCTCGTCACCCATTGCATCGGAGTAAAGAGAACCTCCTACTTGCACATCCCATCCTTTAGATCTTGCAGCTTCTTGAACTGCTTTGATATTTCTCTCGGGAACTGAGGATTCTACAAATATTGCTTTTATTTTTCTTTTCACAATAAAATCCACAAGGTTTTGTACATCTCCTGTTCCAGCCTCAGCAACTGTGCTAATCCCTTGAAGTCCTTTAACCTCAAAGCCATATGCTCTTCCAAAATATTGGAATGCGTCATGAGCAGTCACTAGAACTCGCTGTTCTTTAGGAATCTCCTGTGCTTTTTGCTTCACATAATCATCAAGCTTTTCTAATTTTGCAATGTATTCTTCAGCATTTTTAGTGTAATATTCTTTATTAGCAGGATCATAATCTATTAATTCATCTCTAACTCGCTCAGAGGATTTTATCCACATTTTTACATCAAACCAGACATGGGGATCATATTGTCCAGGATATCCAGGAAAATCAAGAAGCTGTTCTCTAGGAATATAATCTGTTACAGCCACAGTTCTTGTCCTTGACTGCATCTCTTCGAGAACTTCCACCATTTTTCCCTCGAGATGAATGCCTCCATAAAAAATTATATCAGCATTTGCTAAAGTTCTAACATCTCCCTCACTTGCTTTGTAAAGATGAGGATCAACACCCGGACCCATCAATCCTTGTACTTCAACTTTATCGCCGCCAATATTCTTCACAATATCTGTTATCATTCCAACTGTCGTAGCTACTCGTATTTTATCAGATTTTTTTTCATCCACTCCAGAACATCCAGCAGTCAATATTATTAATGCAATTATTATTACGCATATTTTTTTCATTTTTTATTTCCTCTAAATATTTTTTATTTTTTTATTTCTCTCCCATGAGGATCTTTTTTAGGGTATCCTAAAAATTTGTCCAGTTTTTTTATCGTCTCATCTGAAAATGCATGCTCTAGACAGTGTGCCTCTTCATGCACTTTTGATTTCGAAACTTTCAACCTTTTGTATAAAAAAAATTCTATTAATCGGTGCTTATATGTTAGTTTTTTTGCAAGAGATTTTCCTTTTCGAGTCAGTTTTATTTTTGAATAGTTCTCAATGCTTGCCAGATTTTCTT
>CAZDUE010000162.1:0-3157 GCA_964508575.1 uncultured Methanosarcinales archaeon | reverse complement strand
AAACTTATCGCCTCCGAGCCTGAAACGGCGCCCTTTCCAAGTTCTTTTTATGTCTTTAATAAAATCAGCTTTGCTTATTGTTGTTGTATAAATTCTGTGCATTTCAGTAACAAGACCGTCAATATCATCTCTATCGACATCTTTCAAATCTTTTTCAAGAAAATAACATATTGCTTTGAAAGTTTGCAAAAGTCTTGCTCTTCTTATGTAACTGATATCTCTTGCTTCGAAATTTTTGCATAAAATACGGAAATATTCCAAGTTAGCAGGATTTTTACAGTAATACTTCCTTTTTGTAATTGTTTCTGTTTTATTTTCAAGAATGTTCGCAAGATTTCCGATGTTACCTTTAAAGCTCTCGTATTTTTGTTTGCTGTTGTAAATATCATTTTCTGCCATAAAACAAACACCTCATTTGGATTTTTTAAAGGTTTGTTGAACAGAGAATCAAAGTAGAAAAATAATGCTCTGTCCGGGAATTGCTGTCCTTAAGGGCAAAATGCAATTGGTTAAAACAGGATTGTGCGTTGTCGGGGTGCATGCAAACTGTGAAGTTTGCTCGCGAGTAAGAGGCATGCACCAACTTGTGAGCATTACATTCGTAATGCATGCCGATGCCCCCTACGGGGAGACAGCACTTTTGAAGAAGAAGATGCAGCATTTTGCTGGACAGCAAATAAGGAGTATACATTAATACTCCTTTCCGGACAGAGCCGGAAAAAAATACTAAAAAACATTAAAACAACATTGAAAAATGCAAATATCATGCCAACATATCGTAATTCACAATCCTGTAGAACCAAAACCTTTATGCTGTCTTTGAGAATCTGCAAGCTCTTCTGACTCCTCAAGATTTGCAATTATTACTGGCTGAATAAGCATCTGAGCTATTTTCATGCCTTTATCAACTTTAAAATCTTGATTGTTAAGATTGTGAATTACAATTTTGATCTCTCCTCGATAACCTGAGTCAACTACTCCTGCCAAACAAGTCAATGAATTTTTAACTGCCAACCCACTTCTATCCCAAACTAATCCAACATATCCCTGAGGGATTTCCATACTTATTCCTGTGGAAATCATGACAGTTTCTTTGCTTTTTATTACTTTTTCCTCATCTGAAAAAAAGTCAATCCCCGCATCTCCTGTATGTGCATAACAAGGAAGTTTTGCACTTCCTGTAAGTTTTTTTATTTTCACAGTCAATCCAAAATCCTTATTTAAATTCATAAACACACCCCCTGCTTTACTTTTCATTTTTCACTTTTCATCTTTTAATCTTCAGTCAGAAGATTCAGCTCTGAAATCAAAAGCCCTGTTTTTTTCGCTCTTCAAAACATTTCCTGTATCTGAATCTATTTTAACATTCAAAACATTAAACTTGTTAGTTATCAAAGTAACATTCCATACTTGTCCTAATCTCAGATTCTGAAGAACTAGAATGAATTTATCATCTTTTTCATTCTCTAAAAGAGATCGAGCTTTAATTAACGCATCTTTATAGGTTACTTGAACAGAACTCATATCGAGCTGAAGAATAGTATCATCATGCTTGAAAATCTCATCAGTAGTTGAAAACTCAACTTCTTCTTTTTCATTAACAAAGAAAGTGGTGATAGAATCTTTCTTTTGATTGTAAAAACCAAATTCCAAATTTTGATCATC
Source organism: uncultured Methanosarcinales archaeon (assembly GCA_964508575.1). GTDB lineage: Archaea > Nanobdellota > Nanobdellia > Woesearchaeales > CAZDUE01 > CAZDUE01. The sequence continues at coordinate 1,492 of CAZDUE010000162.1, read as the reverse complement.
AATAAAAACATGAACAAGATAATTTTCAGAATTCTCGATTTTCCAATTTTTAAACTCTTTGCTTTCAATAATTCTATTGTATTCCTGTTTAATCATATTATTGAGAACTTAACATCATTATATATTATTTTTGGTAAAAATATCTAATATGATCTGAATTTGGCTAAACTTGGCAAATAGTCAATCGATGATGGCCGATCAATAAGTCAATTAATATCCAAATAAAAAAAGTACGTTTGAGTTGATTTAGCTTTACTTGTGTTAATCGGAACTAGCATCTCAAAATTGACGCTCTTATTGTTAAACCCGCATCTGCTTGAGTAAACAGGAGATGTAAAAATTAATGATTTATATTGACCTGCAGTTATTGAAGAAATCGAATCTCTTAATATGCCTGTACGGAAATTAAAACTTGACTTATTACAAACTCCTGCACTCTGATAGTATCCTGTAAGATTCACATAAGGGACGTTTCCAATTCCTGAAATATTTGCGAACCCATCATTAAACGTGTTGTTTCCAGAATCTTTATGAGATGAATTAAAACCCCAAATAGTATTAATCTGAGATCCTGAGCCATTAGTCAAAGAATCAAAAGCTATCTCTGCCTGATTTCCTGTTACTGCAATAACACTCTTTATCTGAGAAAAAGGAGTTTTCCCAAAATATCTTATTCTGGAGCCAGTTGAACCACCAAAAATGCTTACTTCTGCTGTAACATTGCCAATAAATGCAGCCCATTTTATAGTAGATTCAGCAGTTGATAAATTAAGTTGAGTCGAATTTCCATTATTAAGAATTTTTGAAAAAAGTTTAGTTTGATTGAAAGAACTTGTAGACGTCGCAGTAGCTTGGGCTCCTGAAATTGGAAGATCTTTGTTGATATTAATAGAACTGACAGATAATGCAAGTGATAAAAATGAAATTAGAAAAAACAATAGAAAGAACATAAATGCTGATGCAAAAGGATTTAGCTTCATAAAACAAATTCTAACAATAACTTATATTTAAAGTGTGATTAAACATATTTTAAAAAATCATCAAGAAACTTAAAAAAAATAAAAAAATTGTTTTGTTTTTATTCGATGTCTAGGTATAGGTTGTATGAACTTGTAGCACCTAATGCACCATCTCTTGTTGGTACAAGCATTTGGAAATCTACACTTTCATTTCTGAAACTGCACTTCTTAGCAATAGGAGCACCGAAAGCATACTGGTTAATACCACCAGGACTAGACGAACTTCCGAAAATTCCTGTCTGCCACCTATAAACATTACTGCCAGTTCCATTATTACCATTACTGTTCTTCAAACATCTAGTGCCAGTTTTACTAAAACCTGTAAGGTTAGTAACACTTCTTGCTAATACATGAGAAATGTTAACAGTATTACCCTTAGTGTCATTAAAAGTAAAATTCGCACTATCAGTATGATTAGCCTTCCAAGTACTACTATCAGCAACCATTCTAGAATCTAAAGTCTTACCAGAAAC
>CAZDUE010000161.1:0-3203 GCA_964508575.1 uncultured Methanosarcinales archaeon | reverse complement strand
AATTTCACAAAAGTATCTTGAAATGTTACTTCTCGCTTTTTATCAATAATTTGGGCTTTTACAATTGATGCGCCAAGAACGTTATTATTTGGTCCATGAAGAATTACTTCGAATAAGTAACCTTGTTCTAAAAAATCCAATCGCAGCGCTTGAGCGATTTGAAATATCCAGTCTGAAGCTTCTTTTTTTCTTCCATAACCTACAGCTTCATTTGTTCTTCTTAAAGAGTCTTTGAATCTTGTTTTATCCGCCACTGCCAAAGATTCTTCTAAAGCTTGAAGCCACCAATGATCTGTTTCTTCTTTTTTAGTGTCTTTATTCTGGAATTTTAAAGCGTAATTTCTAAGATTCTGCGCAAAAACATAAGCAATATCTTCAAATGTAGCTTCAGTCTCTTGATTCGTATTTTGATCTTGAGCTGGCTGATTTATTGGATTATGATGCTCAGGAATAGAGCTAGCGACAAACCAAGATCCTGCAGCAATGGTTGTTGCTATTAGTCCTATTGCAATATTTTTCTTTAATTTTGATCTTGAAGCAATTTCCTCAAGAGTTAAAGTTTTTCTTTGCTTTTGATCTTCTTTACTTTTTTTTCCTTTTTTATTATATCTTGACATATCTGGGATTAGAAAGTAGTTCCATATTTAAAAGTTACCACTCTATAAAGGTTATGAGCGAAAGGTTTATATTCTGTTAATTATTTCAGAAGAACGAAATGGTTTGGTATGGAGCAGCAATAGGACTTGTAGGAGATTTATCCAAGAATGGCTCAGATGCAGGACTTGGAGGAACAAAGAGTTTGACTAATTCAAATGCTCCTAATGAAAAAGAAGGACAAGGATTAATAACAATAGGAGGCCATGATATATGGCTTTATCTAGGTGGAATAATTGGATTTGGAGAAACCGCAGGAGTCTATTTCACAGCAGGACCTATGATAGGAGCAACATGTGATATAGCAGTAGGCGCAGGAGTTCATCTAGGCCAAGTAGTAGGATTAGGAGTTGCAGTTCCAGTTTTCAAAACATACAGAGGAATAAGCGAGCACCATGATAAAGCTGCTGCTGTTCTAGATATTGCTCAGCATACTTCAGGATCAATAGCAGATAAGCTAGCGCACATTTCTAGTTTAGATTCTTTAATTGCAAATATAACAACAAGCCAAATGTATCATGCTTTAATGTCAAATGACTGGAGCAGTTATCTTAGTTGATTTATTTTGATTATTAAATTTGCTCATGATTTATTATTCCACAATTTCCCAAAAAATCCAAAAAACCGCCATCTTTATATACCCCTTGCGATTCTCACAATATAAAATAGTTTCCCGTTATACTACTTCGGTAGGAGGGCATTTTTATGGATAAGCAAAAACTGATAAAGGCATTGGAAGATTTGAAGAGTAATTCTCAGAAGAGGAACTTTAATCAGACTTATGAGCTTATTGTTAATGTCCAGAATCTTGATTTTAAAAAAACAGAAAACCAAGTTGATTTCTTCATGAATCTTCCTCATAAGATCAAGCAGAAAAAAGTCTGTGCTTTAGTTGGTTCAGAAATTTACGATGATGCTAAGAAAACTTGTGATAGAGCAATTTCTCAAGAAGAGTTCGAGCAGTATAAAGACAAAAAAGCTGCAAAGAAGCTTGCAAAAGAATTTGATTTTTTCTTAGCTCAGGCAAATATCATGACTGGAATTGCTTCAACTTTTGGTAAAGTTCTTGGTCCTAAAGGAAAAATGCCTAATCCTAAATCTGGATGCGTTGTTCCTCCTAAAGGAAATATAAAAGCTATTTATGAAAAATTACAGACAACTATAAGAGTTTCTGCAAAGACTCCTGTAATGCACTGTTCTATTGGAAAAGAGGATTTTCCTGCTGAAAAAGTAGCTGACAATCTTTTAGCAGTTTACGATTCTTTAGTTCATCATCTTCCTAATGAAAAAAATAACATAAAAGGAGTTTATGTTAAATTAACAATGAGCAAGCCTGTAAAGCTTGATCTTGCATGAAATGAATATGATAATGGATTAATTAATGTATTAATAATAAACAACGTGAAAATATGACCTACAAAGCAAAAGCAGCAGAAGAAAAAAAGCAAGACATAAAAGAATTAGTTGCTCTTATGAAAGAATATCCGATTATTGGAGCAGTTAACATGGCAAATCTTCCTGCAGCTCAGCTTCAAAGAATCAGAAAACAATTAAGATTAAAATCAGTTGTCATAAAGATGACTAAAAGAAGATTGATCAAGATCGCATTCGAACAGTCAAACAAGTCAGGACTTAAAGATCTTTCAAAACATTTAGAAGGAATGCCTGCTTTGATATTCGCAAAAGATAATCCTTTTGGTTTATACAAAGTGATTCAAAAGAATAAGTCTAGAGCTCCTGCAAAGCCAGGACAGATTGCTCCGAATGATATTATTGTAGAAGCTGGTCCGACTCCTTTTGCACCTGGTCCAGTTATTGGAGAATTTGGTAAGGTTGGAATAAAAGCTGGAATTGATGCAGGTAAAGTTGTTATCAAAGAAACAAAGACTGTTGTAAAAAAAGGAGAACCAGTTAATCCTACTCTTGCTTCATTATTGATGAGATTAGGCATAGAACCCATGGAGATTGGTCTTGATCTTGTCGCGGTATGGGAAAACGGAACAATATTCACTAAAGATGTTCTTGGAGTTGACGAGAAAAAAGTAATGGCAGATGTCCAGTTATCATGGCAGGAAGCTATCAATCTTGCTGTATATACTGGATATCCAACAAAAGATTCTGTAAGCATAATGCTGCAGAAAGCTTCTCGTGAGTCCAGAGCAATTTCATTGTCTCAAGCTATACTAACAGAAGAGACCACAGGAGATATTCTCGCAATAGCAGAATCTCAAGGAAAATCGTTAAAAACCAAGTCAAACTGGGAGGGATAAAATGGAATACATATACGCAGCTATGTTGCTTCACAAAGCAGGAAAGGAGATAAATGAACAGCATGTTAAAAAGATCCTAGATGCTGCCGGAGTTCAGCACAATGAGCCAAAGATAAAAGCTTTAGTTGCTGCTCTTGAAGGAGTAGATATTGAAAAAGCTATCAAGGAAGCGGCTGTAGCTGCCCCTGTAGCTGCTGCTCCTGTAGCAGAAGGAAAGAAGGATGATAAAAAGCACGAGAAGAAAGAAGAAGAAAAGAAGAGCACAGAAGAAGCTGCTGC
>CAZDUE010000160.1:0-3208 GCA_964508575.1 uncultured Methanosarcinales archaeon | reverse complement strand
TAAGAAAAACTTGGCACAAAAATGAGTGGTGGTTTTTACTAGAGGACATTGTTTCTGCATTAACTGATTCTGCTGACCCCAAGCAGTATATTCAAAAAATGAAACAGAGAGATGAACCTTTAGCTCAAGGGTGGGTACAAATTGTACTTACCCTTTCAATTGAAACTTCTGGAGGCAAGCAAAATATGAATTGCGTCAACACAGAAGGTGCTTTCAGAATTATTCAGTCCATTCCAAGTCCTAAAGCAGAGCCATTCAAGTTATGGCTTGCAAAAGTTGGATATGAAAGAGTTCAAGAAATAGAAGATCCTGAATTAGCTCAGAAAAGAATGAAAGAAACTACAGGTCTAAAGGTTATTCTGATGAATGGATTGAAAAAAGAGTTCGAGGAATTGAAATAAGAGATGAATTAACTGACGAATGGAAGAACCGAGGAGTTCAAGAAAATAAAGATTTTGCAATTCTTACCGCTGAAATAAGCAAAGCTACATTCGGAATGACTCCTGCCGAGTATAGTGAATTTAAAGGTCTTAAAAAAGAAAATCTTCGAGATCATATGGACGATATGGAAATAATTCTAACAATGCTTGGAGAAGCTACGACTACAAGATTAACCAGAGATAGAGATTCAAAAGAAATTCCATCTTTAAAAAAAGATGCTAAAGATGGAGGAGATGTAGCTGGATCAACTAGGAAAGATATTAAAAACAAACTTGGAAAAATGATTATATCTAAAGATAACTTTCTAGAAACTTCAGAAAAAGAGAAAAGAAAGAGACTGAAATGAAATAATCCAAAAAATCAAAGCAATGAAAACAAAACATTTAAATACATAATAAAACATTATGATATATAATAAAACATAAGGTGAGATTATGGTACAAGCAATTATTAACATAAATGATAATGAAGATAGAATTTTAAATATGGTAAAAGCAAAACAAGGATTTAAAAATAAATCAGAAGCTATCAGCTTTATAATTAAAAAATTTGAAGAAGAATCTTTTGAGCCTGAATTAAGACCTGAGTATATTGAAAAAATAAGGAAAATAGAAAAACAAGGAAAATTTAAGGATTACAAAAATTTTGAAGAATTACGAAGAGATATAGAACATGCATAAATTTTCAATCGAAGAAAGTTTAAAAAAAACAATCGAGAAACTTCTCAAGAGAGATAGAACAACATATGAAGCATTAATGAAAAAAATCAAGGAAGTAATTGAATGTTAATCATTATAAAAATTTAAGATATCCTTTGCAAGATCTAAAAAGAGTGCACATAAGAGGACCATTTATTTTAACATTTAAATATTCAGATTCAGAAGACAAACTAATTTTTTATGATTTTGATCATCATGATAATATTTATAAAAATAGGTAACCTTCAAATCTGAATCAAAGCATTCATTTTTGAATAATTAATGCCATGTTTTTTCAAAACTTCCTCATTTTCTGTTGAACCATACAAAAAATTGTATCCACCAACAATAAAAGCTAAAATGAACCTTATTGTTGTACTTCACAACTAATCATCCTCGATCATATGGGCACTTGCAAGATAAGTTGCTATTAAATTAAAAACCGCATAAACGACCAAAGAATAATATCCGAAATTAAAAATAGGAGCTAAAGCGATTTCTAAAACTGCCAATATAGTTGTTGAATAAAGCGCAATCTTAAAAGCAACAGGATACATTGTATGATGCTTTAATAACAAAAGCAGCAAGAATATTATAATAGATACAGCCAAAGCAAGCAGTAAATATTTTATCACAAAAACAAAATAAAAAATTATGAAAAACACAGGAAGGGCTGCAACAAACAGCAAAGTAAAAATCTTTCCGTAAATCTCACGATTCTGGATAACATCAGAATAATCATTAATAGGATAATCAGAATAGCTGTCTTTCATAAAACAAAACGGTTCTGCCCAAAAACACAACCCTTCTTTTTTGGATATAACATTCTGAGTAATCAAAAACTTTGCTTTAGTCTCATTAACTTCCGTATACTTTCCTGTAGTATCAAAAATAACTTTAGGATTATTCTCAGGAAACATAACAGGAAGCTTAGTATCCAACTTTAAGTCAAGCTCAAACTGGTAAAAGTCATTCAACGAACTGGAAATATCCTGAGGCATCTTGCTGATCATTGGAAGCGCAAAAACTATCATGAAAACAAATGCCAAAAACAATACTGAAAAAAAGTATTGGAAAGCCTCACTGAACTCACGAGAACTTAATTTAGAATAAGCATCAGGATTTAAAGACTTGAATAAAGTATCGAAAAATTTTTTCATACTCTGTTTTTGCTATCTCATTTTAAATAAGTTTCGGAAAAAATGATATTGAAAAGCTACTGGTAACTATAAAACTATCTTCTCTTCTGGACATGATAAACAATATTGACCATCATATTTCTAGGAATAAAACGAACAGCAAAAACTCCTAATCTATTAAAGAACCCATGCACAACAACTACTTTTCCTTTTTTCATAGCATCATATCCAAATCTTGCAACCTCTTCTGAAGAAGGAAGCTTTCTTCCCTTAACCAACCTCGAGGATTTCATACCAGAAACTTGAGCAAAATCTGACTTTGTAGGACCAGGACATAAAACAGTAACAGAAACTCCTGTTCCTTTTAATTCCCGAGCTAAAGCTTCTGAAAAAGAAAGAACATAAGATTTAGAAGCATAATAAACAGCCATCAAAGGACCAGGCTGAAAAGCTGCTATGGAAGAAACATTCAATATCCTTCCGTTCTTTCTCTTTACCATATCACGAGCAAACAGCTTTGTAAAATAAGTCAAAGCAGTAACATTCAATTCAAGCATCCTGAATTCTTTTTCCCAATCATTCTCAATGAATAAACCATAATCACCAAAGCCAGCATTATTTACAAGAACATCAATCCTCATCCTTCTTTTTCTTATAAAATCATAAACTTCTTTTGCAGAATCTTTTTCAGACAAATCTTTGACTATAACTATAACTTTTATTTTATATCTCTCTTCAAAAACTTTCTTTATTTCTCGCAATTTTTCTTTATTTCTCGCAATCAAAACAAGATCATAATTATCTTCTGCAAGAATTTTCGCGAATTCAAAACCAATACCTGAAGAAGCTCCTGTGACTAAGGCAGTTTGTCTCATCTTAACAAGTATCAAAGCAATCTATAAAAAGATATCATTTTAAAAAATCAAAAAA
>CAZDUE010000159.1:0-3221 GCA_964508575.1 uncultured Methanosarcinales archaeon | reverse complement strand
CTCCATCAATATCATGATGGTCATCAAGCTCGAAAGTGTAAATGAATCCCTTTTGGTCAGGATCTTTTTTAGCTATTTCTTCCTGTTGTTTCTCTCTTCTATCAGATTCTTCTTTAGTTATTTTCTCTCCAATATACTCGATTATCTTTGTACCTTTAGGAATGTCTCTTAAGGCAAATATTCCTCTATTGTGTATTGAAGACCCTTTTATTGTTATTAGTTCTTGCATTTTCAATGAAAAAATCAAGAGGTTTAAAAATACAACTATTGATTCGAACAAACACATACCTTAAAAGTGTCCATTAGTAATGGAAAGCATTCACGCTAAAAATTACTTCCCAAAATTCAGTAATTGAAACCACTAAATAGTAGTTATAAAACGAAAGGTTTATATAGATTTAATTCTATCATATGAGTAATAGTGCAACTTGGAGGTTGTTTGTTATGTCAGATGAAATTGTTTTGGATCAGGTTGTTGTTCCTACTTTAGTAGGCAGGGTTTTTTATGATAATAATTTAGTTAGTGCTTTGAAAGCTGTTCAGGATTATGTTGGTTCTCAAGGACATATTGCGAGTTTGCCTGAGTTGTTTCATGCTAGAGTTATTAGTCCTGCTGATAGTTTTGTATGGAATAATTGGTTTTGTAGTATAAGTGAAGAAGATTTTGGAACTACTAAACAAGGAAATAGTGTTGTTGCTGTTGTTCATGGTGGAGGAATTTTCAGCACTCCTGAAAGAATTGAAAGAGCTTTCAAAGAAGGATTAGTTAATGGTGCTGGAAAAATAAGCCAGGAAGAATTTAATAATTTGCTTGAGGGAAAGCTTCCTGATAAAACAGAAATCCCTGTTTATTCTTATGAAGATTTTTTAAGACAAAAAGATTTACCAAGACAATATGGAATAATACTTGATTTTAATACAGTTAAAAATCTACCTTCAGGAGTTCAAAATATTAGTTTTTTATATGAGAATCCTTTAATGATTGCAAGAAGCGGAGGACAAGAACAAGCTAAACAGTATCTTGACAAAGCAAAAAAAGTTTACAAAAAAGATGATTTAGGATTTTGGCATCCTTTCAAAGATATTGATACTTCACAACCAGCAGGGCGCTTGCTCTTTGTTGGCGGCTACTACGACTATTTCGATGGCAGCGACTATCTCGACGGCGATGCCCGCCTCGTTGGGGTAAGTAGTAGTACCGAAGGTGCGCAAAAAATTTCAGCTCCTACTTTAGAACAAGTTCTTGCTGTAACAAACAAATTTACTGCAGAACCTGATAAAGAACAATTAAGATCTGCTTTAAGTCAATTATACCATAAATAAAATGACTGAAGAATACCAAAATCAAGTAGAAAAAGCAATGCCTGAATCTAGAAGAAAGAATAAGAAAACAGACATTTGCGATTTGATCGAGAGATAAAACAATGATTATACAAAATATACACAAACCTTTAAAAGACTTGGAAATTCTCAATAGTAGTATGAAACTAGAGGAAATTAAAGAGAATAAGGAAGAGCATAAGAAGCTCAAAGTTTTGGCAGTTTCAGATCTTCATGGAGATGTATCTCTAGTCCAGAAAATGGCTGAGAAAGCAGAAAAAGAGAATGTGGATGTTGTTCTAATATGCGGAGATTTTAGCAAGTTTGGAGAAAATCATGAGTATATGATCGGTCCTTTCTTAAAAAAAGGAAAGCGAGTTTTATTTGTTCCTGGAAATCATGAAGGAGATGATCTTGCAGATTTTATCTCAGAAGTTTACAAAATTAAAAATCTTCATGGATATTCGGCAGTTTATGGAGATGTAGGATTCTTCGGATGTGGTGGAGCAAATATTGGTCCAAATATCAAGTCAGAATCTGAATTGATGTATGCCCTTGAGAAAGGGTTTGAGAAGATAAAGCACATGGACAAGAAAATATTAGTAAGCCATATTCATCCTAAGGATTCGAAAATGGAAAACTTCTCTAATTTTGTTCCAGGTTCTTCGAGTCTTACAGAAGCTATCAAAAAGTTCAAGCCAGACTTTGTAGTCTGCGGACATGTTCATGAAGGACAAGGAATAGAAGAAGTTATCGGAACTTCTAAAGTTCTAAATGTTGCAAGAGATGGAAAGATATTTGAGATTTGAGAATTCTAAAAACAGAAATCGTAATATTTAAATACTTATTAATACTAATTAGTTATGAATTAATAACTATTGGTGATGAAAATGTCTCAAATGATGAAACAAGCTCCTACTCTTAAAACAGTAATTATGGTTGAAAATACACTTAAAAAGATGAACGGAAGTGTTATAACTATTGCGAATCTTAAAAGAAAACTTCCAAGACAAGTTAATCATAATGCTTTGATGGTTATTTTGAAATATTTAGAAAGCAGTAATAAAATTGCTGTAAGTTTAAAAGGAATTACTTGGATTCAAAATACTAATCCAAATTTAAGAAAAGCTATTGCTAAAGGTTTGGAATTATGAAGCCATACATCTATCTAGAACATACTGCAGATGCCTGCTTTAAAGCATACGGAAAGAATTTAGAAGAGGCTTTTTCTAATTCAGCTCTGGCTACTTTCAATATTATTGTTGAAACTAAAAAAGTTAAACCAAAACAGAAGATTGAGATCAAAATAAAATCCAAAAGAATTCTTTCATTACTGTACGATTTTCTTGATGAATTGTTATTCAGAATGGATAAAGATAGATTTGTTCTCAGTAAGATTAAAAGAATCAAGATCAAGGAGACAAAAGTAGGATTTGAACTAAACTCTATAATTCTAGGAGATAACGCAAGAAATTACGATGTAACTGCTGAGATTAAAAGTGTTACTTACAATGACATGCATATTATTAAAGATAAAGGAATTTATGAGATTCAAGTTGTAGTTGATTTGTGAGATTAAATCATATCTGGAATTAATTTAACTTTAGGCTCTGGTTCTTGCAATCCTGATTTCATTATGTAATTTGCAGTCTGCCAGCAGAACAATGAAAGTCCTATTGTCAAGTTATTAAACCAACCATCTAAGTATTCTTTATCACCTGTGTAGATTGCTAAAGAAACTTTAGTAATAGCAGCTCCTATATATCCAGCACCTATCATGTAAGAAGGCACATCAACAATTTTAGTCAAACCTCCTCTGGCTTTTTCTTCTTCACCTTCATCTTTGTATGATGATTTACAATTATGAACAAAACCAGGAAAAGTTTCCGTTAATGGAAAAA
>CAZDUE010000158.1:0-3239 GCA_964508575.1 uncultured Methanosarcinales archaeon | reverse complement strand
CCATTAAACTTCATTAGCTTAAAGTAGGGGGTGACAAATCCAACTGACTAGGACACAAAAGTAATGTTTGACTTCAAGAAAGGCAATTCTGATAATTTAGAAGGCAGAGTTATTATTTATTTAAACACAGATACAGATTCTTTTCACGCTTTTAGAGCAGAAATAAAATTTGAAAAATCAGAGGGTCCTAAAGTTTTTGCTCCAATTATTTTGAAAGGGAGTGCTATAATAGAGCCAACAATGTATGACTTAGAAGTGCATCTGTCAAACTATCAAATGCTTGATGAAAAACAGCCTTTAGAAGATAATTGTGATGTGATATATCTGGGAAAGGTGCATGCTGAGAACCCTCAATCCATAGCATTAGCATTGCATTCAGGAATCAATATTTATGCTTGTTTTTATGCAGACCAGCAGCTTTTCAAAAAATTAATTAAAGAGAACAAGGATTTTGCTCCAGAATCTGAGAGTGTTCCTGATTATAGAACCCAGAGTCCTGAGAAAGTCAGAAATTTTCTTTATTCTCAATTAGGACTGCTTAAGGATGCTATTTCAAGTAGAGAAGATTTAAAAGAAAAAGCAGTTTCAAGAGTTCTTACAGATTATATGAAAAGCAGTCCTTTCACTCAAGACATTGATGAAATTATAGGTCTTGCCAGATTTTCAGATTCTTCATCATTGAGATTAATAGAGCTTTATGTTGAAAAGATAGTTAATTTAATTCAGGATAATCCAGAAGGATATATGAGAGCAGGAGAAATAAAAATTCAGATAAGGCAAATCCTTGATTCTACAACTTGAAACCAAAAGCAATAAAAACACTTAATGATTTATTTAAGATATGGCAAAATCTAATGCAAGTTCTCCTGCAAGTATTCCAGTCATTGCAAAGCCCAAAATCTACTTAGGAACAGACCATGCTGGTTTTGAGTTAAAAGAAAAGATTAAATCTTGGCTTAAAGATTGGAATTATGAAGTTCAAGATTTCGGAACTAACAGTGCAGAGTCCTGTGATTATCCTGATTTTATTTTTCCTGTTGCTAAAGCAGTTGCCAGAGATGCTAAAGATAAATCTAAAAACTCTCGAGGAATTATTCTTGGCGGCTCAGGACAAGGAGAAGCGATTACTGCAAACAGAGTTAAAGGAGTCAGAGCTGCTGTTTATTATGGATATAATAAAGAAATTGTTAAGTTATCAAGACTTCATAATGATGCCAATATCCTAAGTTTCGGAGCAAGATTTGTTTTAGAGAAAGAGACAAAAGAAGTTCTCAAGTTATGGCTCGAGACAGAGTTTGAAGGCGGCCGGCATATCAGAAGAATACAAAAGATTGATGAGTAATATTTTCAGGAAATTAAAGAAGATTAAAATGGAAAAGTCAAACAAAAACTTAAAAATTCAGATAATTCCTTCAATATTAGTGCATGATGAGAAAGATTTAAGAGAAAGAATTCTCGCAGTTCAAGGATTAGTTAATGTTGTTCAGATTGATATAGCGGATAATGTTTTTGTTCCTAATAAAACTGTCCAGTATGAAGACATAAAAAAAGTTTTGAAAGAATCTAAATCAAAAATAAAAACAAAGATAGAAGCTCATCTGATGGTTAAAGATCCTGAGAATTATATAAAAAATTACTCGGAATTTTGCGAGACAATAATTTTTCATTACGAAGCTGGAAAAGAGAATTCTCTTAAGTTAATAAAAGAAATTAAAAAACTCAAGAAGCGAGCAGGAATAGCCATAAATCCTGACACTAAGATCAGTGAAGTAAAATATCTTCTTGGAGAAGTTGACGAGATTTTATTCATGACAGTCTATCCTGGATTTAGTGGACAAAAGTTTATTCCAGAAGTTCTTCCTAAGATTAAGGAAGCTAGAAAATTATTTCCCTCAGTGGATATAGAAGTTGATGGTGGTCTAGGAATTGGAACTGCAAAGCTCTCTGCAAAAGCAGGAGCTAATATTATCTGCGGGGCTTCTGCCATTTATGCCAGAGGAGATGTTCCTAAAGCAATAAAAGAATTAAAAGAAGATGCAGAGGATGGATTGAAATGAAAAATACAGAGCCAGAGTTAAGACCTGAATATATTAAAAAAGGTTAAAAGAATAATGAAACAGAATAGTATAAAAGTAGGAAGTGTTAAAGAGTTGAGGAAGATGATTGAATCAAATTAATCAATGCATGATCTTTTTATTATGGACTTTTTCTCGCAACTTTTATAAACCTCTTGAGTTTATCTTGTTTCTATGTTAAAACATGCTAAAGTATCAGATATTTCTGAACTGAAAAAGATTGCTATTGAGATTAGAAAGAACTGCATCACTCAAGTTGTTTCTGCAAATTCAGGACATACGGGCGGCTCTCTGGGACTCGCGGATATTTTTACTGCCTTATTTTTTAATGTCATGGATTATGATAAAAAAAATAAAGATAGATTTGTTCTTAGTAATGGTCATGTTTCTCCTGTTCTTTACGCTGCTTTCGCAGAAAAGGGATTAATAAAAAAAGAAGAGTTAAAGACTTTTAGAAAATTGGGCTCGAGATTGCAAGGTCATCCCAGTATTCATGATCTTCCTGAGCTTGTTGAGATTTCTGCTGGTTCTCTTGGACAAGGTTTTGGTGTTTCTTGTGGTCTTGCTCTTGCAATGAAACGGGATAATTCTAAGTACAGGGTTTACGTTGGCTTAGGAGATGGTGAGTTGCAAGAAGGTTCAGTATGGGAGGCTGCTATGTTCGCCAGTAATTATGATTTAGATAATTTAACAGCTTATATTGATAGGAATTATTTGCAGCAGGCAGGAAAAACAGAAGATATGATGAAGCTCGAGCCTCTTGCAGATAAATGGAGAGCTTTTGGATGGCATGTCATCGAGGCAGATGGTAATGACTTCAGAGAAATAATCAATGCTTATGATAATTCTAAAAAAATAAAAGGAAAGCCGACAATGATTATTTTCAAAACAATTATGGGTAAAGGAGTTCCATTTTTAGAGAATGATTTTCAGTGGCATGGTAAAGCTCCTAGTAAAGAGCAGGCTGAACAAGCAATTAAAATTTTAGAGGCAGAAAAATGAATTGGCGTGTATTACGTTCTCAATTCGAGCAAAGTGAGAATTATGTTGGAGGTCTCGGAACCGTAGGTTCTGAGTGGGAGACTGATTTTCAGTGGCATGGTAAAGCTCCTAGTAAAGAGCAGGCTGAACAAGCAATTAAAATTTTAGAGGCAGAAAAATGAA
>CAZDUE010000157.1:0-3251 GCA_964508575.1 uncultured Methanosarcinales archaeon | reverse complement strand
CATAAGCAATTCAGAAGTCTGCATTACAGATGATAATATTTATGATAATGGGAAGTAGTGATTGAATAATAAGCCTCTAGAGGGACTTGCACCCTCGACCTTGGGATTACAAATCCCACGCAATAGCTACTATGCTACAGAGGCAGATATTGAGAAGAAAAAGAACTGGTTTAAAAAACTTTGCTGCTTTTTCGCACTAAATAAAAAATAAAAAATTCTAGAATCTGTACAAATTCAAAAATGCCTTGACTTGAGTGTGTAAAGTATTGACATCTTGCACTAAAACTCCTTTGTACTTGTCTGTGTATGACTTGAAGAAAAACTTGTCAAAAAGGGTTTTGATAAAGAAATAGGCAGGTTTTCCTTCCCACCTGTGCTCATAGTCTGTTGAAAAATAACCATCAAATACTAAACTCAATTTTCCCTGGTTCAATTTTATTTTTCTTCCATCTTTTTCAACTTCGACATCCTTAAGATCTTCCATTATCATTCTGACTTTTATCTCGTTCTTAAAATAATCAGTAGTTTTTTTCCAAGGCAATAACTCGACCTCAATGTATTTTCCTTGAGGTCTTACTTTTTCGACGTTTTTTAAATCTCTCTTATCATATCCTTTATCTCTGAAAAATCTATCAATCAACTTATAGAGCTCTGTAGCATCAAACAATCCCTCATACTGGATTCTCATATGATCAACTATAAGCTCTCTCTCAGTCATGATTCATCCTCTTTTACTTCTTAGCTTGCAATTTTATAATTACCACATATCATAGTATGCATTATCTCTTGCCTGCATATCAAGATACTGTCTTATTAGAGTGTGCAGTTTATAAATTATATAGTAATGCCGATCACTCCAGATAACATCCATGTCTCTCCTGACAACTGTTTGATCAAAAAGATCCTTGAGCCAAAGGTTGAATCCACTTTTATCCCATCTTCCCTGAAAATCTGTTTCAACTTTTCCGCTCATCTCAATAAAGAAACGCGCTTTCATTAATTTTTTCTTTTTTCCATCTTTGATGACTTCAACTTCTCGAGCTTCATAAAAGTGCATGTAAACATCTATCCAAATTTTTGCATACTCTGTCATTTTCCTCCATCCCTGAAACCAATACTCTCGCTCTTCTCCCATGGGTGTAGGAACTTTATGTTTTAGTGATTTTTCTTCAAAATAATATCCTCTGTCAATAAACCAGCCGTAAATAAGTCTGTAAAGCCCATCCCAATCAAATAAACCATCATATTTTATTCTAGTTATAGGAAGACCTTCATTCTTTTTCCATTGGCTTTTCATTCCTTTAGTGGGATCTTTAATCTCAATAGGCTCTCTTTTTTTCCCAATTAATGGACCAAGATGCGGCTGTGGACCATGATTTTCGCTGTCTTCTGACATTTTATTTTAATTAAGCCACTCAATTAAGGCTCTCCAATTCCTCCTTTTGGCATTATCATTCCCTGCTGTCCTTCTGGCTCTGGCAAGTAAGTCTTCAAATTCAGGAAAGATTTCATTGTTTCTTGAAATCTGTAAGCTTCTCTGTAAACTTCAATCTTATATTTTTCAGTCTGCTCTTTTAAGTATCTCGCTCTGAACAAATCATTAAAATGTTTCAAAAACCAGTGCTTTTCCCAATCCCCATTTGGATCAGTTATAACATCAGCCCAAACTTTTGTTTCTACTTCACCCCAATTTGTAGAAAACTTTTTACCTTCCTTAACAACTTCTGTATCTTTCAGTAAAATAACGTGGGAATCTATCTTCATGGTAAATTTCCAGTAACTGCTTGATTTATCTCTCATATTTTCTGGATACTTCTCGCATCTCCACCAAAACCAAAGCTCATTTCCTGCCCTCTGATGCTCTATCTGAAGATAAAGAATTTCATTAAACTCTTTATCCCTGCCACCCCAACCTTCTTCAACTAACCACTCGTACATCATAGTATAAAAATGTTTCATGTGAAAAAAATCTTTATACTTAATCCTGAAAGCAGCAGCACCTAATTTTTTATATGGCATAATCCCTCTTTTTTGCTCAAATCCTTACTTCTTAAAATATTCTAAATCTGATTATAGAGCAATCTATACTATATTTTATTGAAGGATTGCTTTTAAATCTTACGGCTTTTGGGGTGCGTAGAAAAGATAACGATTCAACCATTTCTACCAGAGCTAGCATGAAGCCAAAACCAGTCGACTGGACGGTTTAGCATGTTTACTTTTCTTGATACAGCGCTAATTCACAAGAACCCTTGGTTCGGTGCCCAAGAGCAGTGCTCTTTTGGGGTAAAAATGGTGCACGTTTTCTACGCGCCCGCCTTTTGTATTCTGACTGCTTATAATTGCTGTTCTTTATGAAATTGATCTAAAAACTCTAGCATGAATCTATGCCTTGACTCTGCAATCTTTTTTGCAGTTTCAGTATTCATCTTATCTTTTAGCAATAAAAGCTTTTCATAAAAATGATTTATGGTAGTTCCTTTATTGTTTTTATATTCGTCAAACGAATTATGAAGCATTGGCTTAATCTCTTGATTAAACATGCTGCGTTTCTTGAACCCTCCATAAGAAAAAGCTCTTGCAATTCCTACAGCCCCAATAGCATCTAATCTATCAGCATCTTGAACTATTTTTCCTTCAATGGTTTTAATATTAGAACTAACTCCTGCTCCTTTAAATGATAAGTTATTTATAATATTCAGTATATGCTCTTTTGATTCAGAATCCAAATTTAAAAAATCCAACCAGTTATTAACTCGATTTTGTTCAAGTTCATCAGAAAATTTCCAATCATCAAGATCATGAAGCAATGCTGACAGCTCAACAATGAAAAAATTGATCTCCTGAATTTTAGACTCTTCTATAGCAATAGATCTTGCATTGTTCCAGACTCTTTGAATATGACTCCAATCGTGGCCAGGATCGAAGTCTCCACTCTCTTGAAATTCAATCATTAAACTCTGAACATGTTCTGCAGTTCTCTGAATTATTTGCTCTTTTTGCTTTTTAAAAGTAATTTTCATGATTTGTAAAAAAGCAGCCCGTAATATTTATAAACCCTTTGAATTCCCATTGAATTGTGAATATAAATGCAGCCAAACAGAACAAAATCAAGAACATATATAAGGACAAAGAAAAGAACTCCTGGAAGTAAAGTAGTTTTACACTATACTAAGAGAAAGCCTTCAAAAGCAATCTGCAGTGAATGCGCTCAAATACTTAAAGGAGTTCCAAATGAAAGACCTTACAAG
>CAZDUE010000156.1:0-3323 GCA_964508575.1 uncultured Methanosarcinales archaeon | reverse complement strand
TGAAAAATAGTTTGGGACAATAGTTACGCATAATAAAATTCCCAAACTAAATAGTAAAAGACAACTATTATCAGCATTATTTCTGTCTTTTACTAAAACGTATTTGAAAAATCTATACGCATAATGTCTTGACTTTATGATACTATGCACATACTGAAAACATTTTATCTGAAGAAAATATTTGCTTTGAACTTTATATCATTTTTGTGCATTCTCAATTAAATTAAGATATCCATCACATAATCTTTTATTCAGTTTAATACAATAATCTAGTTTATCTCTTGATACTTCTGACAAGCTTTGACCAAAAGTCTGGTTTATATAATCTAGTGCATTTCTCTCTGCCAAAAAGTTTCGCATTAGTAATTGATAGTTCAATAATTGAAACTTTGCTGCATCTTCAGGAGTCATCTGCTGTCCAGATTGAACTCCTGTTATTGTGGATTTATTTCTTGAAGATCTGGAATAATCATCCATGAACTTCAATTGTTGTTCATATTCCTGGACTTTTTCATATAAGAACCTTGAAGGATTTGAAACAATTTGTGCAGTCATATGAATTCTAAATTCAAGATAAGGAGGTTCTTGATTAATGTTAGTTGATAGTGCAGTCATAATTGTGTCCAGATTTATTGTAGTTCTTTCTGCCAGATCCATTTGCCTTGAGATTTAGCACTTATTTATAAGAGTATATGGTTTTATTGTATAGCAGCGGACTTAAAGAAGTATTTATACTTTTTCGCTGCTATATTCAGAAGACCAAGCAAGATTATGCTCAATATCTTGGTCTTCTGTTATATGACCTTGCAAAATTAACTATTATTTGGTGTTAAGTCTTGGCTAAGCTCAAACAAATCCAAAAGTTTTTTAAAATACTCAAATTAATAGCATTAAATGGGCTTACAAAAAGCAGTTCAAGCAGTTGCTAAAAAATCCAAGATTCGTGAAAAAAAAGCAAAAGATTCTGGACCTTTAGATTCACAAAGTTTGCAAAAAACTTCTAACGAGAAATTTAACACGCTTCCAGCTCATGAATTACAGGAAATAAGAGAAGAATTAAAAGACTGCCACAAGCCATTATTCTTTTTTCATGGGGATCCTGATGGTTTAGCTTCATTTCTGCTTCTTTATCGAATGGTAAGGGAAGGAAAAGGAGTTGCAGTTAAAGGACAATCAGAGCTTGATGAAAGTTTTTTCAAAAAAGTAGAAGAATATGGTCCGGACAAGATATTTGTCCTTGATATTCCTGTGATTGATGCTAATTTTCATGAAAAGCTTGTAAATTCTAAGATTCCCACAGTTTGGGTTGATCACCATGATCCTAAAATAATGAATGGAGTAAAGTATTACAATCCACGGCTTTATGATAAAACTGCTTATATTCCAGCATCTTATGTCTGTTTTGAAGTTGCCAAAAATGACTTATGGATAGGAGCAGTAGGAGTTGCTGGAGACGGTTTATTTCCACCATTTGCAGATGAGATAAGACGAGTTTATCCTGAATTATTGCCAGAAGATGTAATAACAGCAGACGAAGTATTATTAAAATCAAAACTAGGCGAGTTAATTAAAGTATTTTCTTTTATACTTAATGGGAAAACATCTGAATCTAACAAATGCGTTAATGTCCTTACAAGGATAAAAGAGCCGTATGAAATTCTTGAACAATCAACACCTGCAGGAAAATTCGTATATGAAAGATTTGCGAAATACAACAAAAAGTTCACTGATCTATTGAGAAAAGCAGAAAAAATAGACGGAGATGAAGTTTTAACATTCATTTATACTTCTGATATAAGTTTTACAAAAGATCTGGCTAATGAAATATCTTACAAGTTTCCTGATAAGATCATAATAATAGGGAGGGATAAAGATAACGAGATAAAGATGAGTATGCGAGCAAAAAAAATGATAATACCTTCCATACTGAAAAAATCCCTTGAGGGAATTGACGGAAGGGGTGGAGGGCACGAGCATGCGTGCGGCAGCGTAGTAAACAAAGATCATTTTGAAAGATGGCTGCAAAATTTTAAATTCCTGAGCAAGGGAAAAAATTTGTGAAGGAGTCATCATGAATTATTCTTTTACTCTTCTAATCTTCAAGCATCCCTAATATTGCCTTGAAGTGCCTTAAAAACTTCTTTCGAGAACTGTTCATACTTTGACTTAGGACCTACTAGCTCTTCTGCAAATTCTTTTTTAAAAGTCATGTAAATTCTGTCGCAGAATTCTTTATAATCTTTGCAATCTATGAATATTAACGCAATTTTTTCAATTTCAGGATCATACTCCTCGCAGCTATTTTTATGTCTGGCACACATACCCACAGGATCGTACTTGTTAAAAATCTCCCTTAATTTTCTATTAAGCTCGAGGTTCATAGTATATGTTTATCCTTGAAAGTATATAAAGTTTATTGTAATTTTCAAAAAATATACTTAATTGCTTGTTTTCTAGTAATATATTATTTATAATAATTACATTAACTTACTGGAACTAATTCATGCGCGTACCTGCATTTTTCAAAAAACCCGTTAGTTTTATAAAGAACTTATAGATTCTTTTTCTTAATGCGCCGATGGTCCAATGGCTAAGACAGCGGCCTTCCATACGATTATGGATAGTCGTAAAGATAGCCGTTAATCTGGGTTCGAATAACCTTTTTTCGATGTCGCCTCTGGCTCCACGAAAAACACAAAAAGCGTTCACGCGCTTTTGTGCACAGAACTTCGGTTCTGTTGAGCTTAACCAAAAGCAGGAATTTTTGCTAACACAAAAATTCAGGTTCATGTCTGTTCATACAGAGTTCCGAAAGTCCCGGTCGGCGCATGTTTTTTTTAAATTTAGAACTTAGGTATTATGCAAAATGGAAATAGGAATAATAATCAACACTAATGATGCGGAAATAGTTTGGAATGCATTCAGATTTGGTATTACTGCATTAAAATCAGATCATGAAGTGAAAATTTTTCTAATGAGCAAAGCCGTAGAAGTGGAAGATATAAAAGATGAAAAATTTGATATCAAGGAGCAGATTGAACAGTACATTCTTAACAATGGAAAGATACTTGCATGTGGAACCTGCCTTAAAATGAGGCAGAAGAACGAAACTAATGTCTGCCCAATTTCAACAATGAAAGATCTGTTTATTCTCGTTGAAGAGTTAGAAAAGATTCTCACTTTTTGCTAAAGTTACATATACTGACAGCACTAAATGATCATACTAATAGTTAGTGCTCTCATATATAGTAGCAAATATGAATAATGGTGAATATTTTCTGCTGCTATATTCAGAAGACCTAAAAATATCATGTTCAATACTT
>CAZDUE010000155.1:0-3331 GCA_964508575.1 uncultured Methanosarcinales archaeon | reverse complement strand
TCTCTTCTATCAATGGCTCACTTTTAGAACATAGTTTTTTTTTGGATAATTATCTCTTTTTATCATTAAAGATCCATCAGTATCAGCAAAACCTCTTATGAATTTTTTCATATGATTTTGATTTTCTAAAATCCATTTAGGAATACTTATTTGATCTTTGAATCCTTGTTTGAATCTTGCCTCCTTTAAAAATAAGAAAATTATTTTCGATCTTAATCTCAGATTCATTGTATTCTGATTTTTTCTAAAATAATATTTTGGTTTAATATTAAAAATATTTTCAACTAACTCATAAACATGAGATTCCAGATAATTTTTGTCTAATCTTGAATCTCCTGTTATCTCTATAATGTAATCTTTTTTCTTTTCATAAAAGTTCATGTAACCATCACCAAATAAAATTCCTAAAAATTCAGCTAATTCAGAAGAAAATTCTTCAGGGATTATGATTTCTCTTCTTATATCGTTTGCACTCATATTTTTATGATCATTTTCAAATTTCATTTTTTATCACCGTTAATGTAAGATAAAAAATGTAATTGTGGTTTAAATATCCTGTGCTGGTAAATGTCCAGTGGGTAGTGGTTAAAGTTCAGCCTATATGTTTTTTATAATCTTTTCTTTTAATTATTCCTTTTTGCAATAATAATCATTTAATTCTCATTTCACGTTCACAGCTTTCTTAATCAACTCTAGATTGCAGCTCTTGTATTTATTACAGAATTCTTCACATTGGCTCGCAGTTTTCTCGTCTTTATAAGAAAGCTTACAAGCTTCGCAGATGAATAATTTGTTTTGTTTTTTCATTATAAGTATCCTAATTTTTTGAACTCTTTCAAGACACTTTTATTTATCTTATTAGCTATAATTCTAACATCTTTCTTTGTTAATTTACTTTTCTCAGCGATTTTATTCATTACTCTTAAAGCTTCTTCTCTTTCTTGTTTGCTAATTTTTTTTCATCATTTTAATTATCCAATCTATTATTATCTATCATATTATTCTCACTTTATTTTTATCATCCATGTCTTGAATCATCCTGCCTTTATTGTAGTAGCTACAATGCTTATTGCAATATAGTTAAAGAGTATCATGACTATGAGTGTTATTATGCAATATAGTACAGTAGTTTTAATCATGTTTGATCCTATCAAGTATTCCTCGCTTAATTTATCAGCTCCGTTCTCAACACCATTTGTAAGAACTGTAAGAATGTAAACTATCTGGACAACGTAGATTCCTACAATAACTTGGAAATAATAAGTTGGAATTGTATCACCGTTAAATAAAGTAGTTATCCTTCCAGATGCAGTTCCTGTCTCTGCGCTCATTGCTGAGAGTTGAGTCTGTAATTTTCCAAGAATCCCTGTAATCATTGAAGTTATTCCTACTACAATTCCTGCAATTACTGGAGTCAAGAAAGATATCTGAGATTTCATAGAACTTATTATATCTGAAAGTAAATCCTTAAGTCGTTCGTCAACTCTGTGCATCTCCTTAATGTACTCGGAAACTGACATTAAAGCTGCAGATGCAACTAATGGCCCTTTTTTTGCGCTCTCGACAAGAACTTTCATAGAACTATCGATAAGATTGCTCGGAAAATAAATCAAAGCACCAACTTTAGGATCATAAATAGCTCGGTCCACTGACATTCCTAATCTGGTTATATTCATCTGCACAAGATAGAAAAATTTTCCTGTTGTGGTTCCTTCCATCACTTCAGCAACTCGTCCAAAAGCGATTTCAGCCGGAAGATTATCTCCCAGCCGATTTCCTAGTTGAAATAATGCTGAGGCAAATTCTTGCTCTAATTGTTTTGTTTCCTGCCTTATCTTTATTATGTTTTTAGATTTAAGATTAAAATAAAGGCCTATGCTTACTCCTACTGCAAGAGTTACGAATAAGCTAAGAACAGAAGCTCCAAGACCAAAAGGACCTACAATTTGATTAGGGTTTGCATTACTTGGCTTGTACTCAAGCATCTTAAAATCTCCAACAGTAATATCAAAATCAGGATTCACAACATGAATGATTAAAGGACTCAAGCCAATTATCAATAGAACAACTCCGACAAGAATACTAAGATAAAGAGGAGATATGTTTAATTCCATGCCTAATATTTTTACATTAACTTTCTTGTACTTCTGCATTTCTGGATTTTCATCAGATATCTCAGAATCTCCATAGCCAGTAGGTCTAGTCGAGAGTATATTTTTTCCAAGATAAAAAACCCCTATGGGAAGGAGCACGTTATAGATTACAGCAATATGATACCATTTAACTCCACCTAAGAAACTCACCATCAATGGAAGTATAACTAATCCTAATATTGGAAGTATTATTCCCATCATGTGGAGCATGGTTATAGGATTCTTCAAGTTTTGAGCATAATGCAGCATTTTTTCATAAGTTTGTTCTAAGATCACAGACAATGCTTTTTCTAGTGTTGCTAATCTATGCTCTTCACTTGATTCATATGAAGAACTTTCTATAAGATGAAAAGATTCAATGAATTCCATGTTTGTTTTTTTCCAAGTCAATAAGTAAGCATCAAGACCCTCTTTTAATGAATTATACTTCTGAGTTTCAACATCCCACATTAGTTTTTTCAAGTCCAGAGATAAAGGAGGAGGCAGATGTTCTGCTGCAAAATCAATTGCTAATTCCAAATTAGAAGTATGACGCATGTACGTAACAACATAAAATACGCATAAAACCATCTGATTGCTTGCTTTCATCCTCCAGTTGTTCGCGAGATAACTTGGAATCTTTGATAATGGAAAATAAAGTACGATACCAAGAGCAATGAATAAAACTATAAAAAATAAGGATGGTTCTGATCCAAAAATCATGGGAAGAACTGCACTTAATAAAATTCCAACCAATGACAATACTAATGGTCCAAGAATCGAGAAAGAAACAACTCCTGTCGGAGTAATATTCAGATGAGTTATCCTTATCGCTTCTTCCAACTCTTCTGAAGTTTGCTGGCTTGGCTTCATCTTTATCAAGCTTTCAGAATAATTGCAGGCCTTCTCGTAAAGAGTCATGTGCGGCGGCATCATGGTTTTCTTGAATTCGTGATACTCTCGAGATGCAGTAGTCTTTGGCGTCTCTCCATGAAGCTCTTTACTGACTTCTTCTTTGAACTTCTTCAATAACTCATTGTACTTTTCTTCATTAGTTACCATTTGTTTTTGATTCAATTTTTATTTGATTTGCTCAGATCTCAAAATTAATTTGCTTTTGTTTCAATATTGCTTGTTTTTTTATTTTTTTCTTGATTCATTCTTTTATTTTTTCTTGGCTGAATTGACAAGCCAATTGT
>CAZDUE010000154.1:1708-3358 GCA_964508575.1 uncultured Methanosarcinales archaeon | reverse complement strand
CATTTGTGCAAGAATTAATCAGAAAACTAATCATGTGGCGAAGTTAAGTTTTAAAACCCTGGAATCATAAAAAAATATATGAATCAACATACTAACTATCACAACCAAGAAAAACATCAAATCCATAGAACAAGTAAAAAAGCAGACAAATACTTGCTAATCTCAGTACATGATGTGACCCCCTTTTATGAAAAGGAACTATGCAGAATTTTTGAAGAGCTAAATAAAAGAAAAATAAGCAAAATAACATTATTAATAACTCCGAATTGGAATCAAGAATGGAATCTTAATAAATATCCTGGATTTGTTAAAAAAATTAAAAAAATCGAAAGAAGAGGAGCTGAGCTTGCATTGCACGGATATGATCATGATGATGAATTTTCTAGAACTCAAAAACATGAAGATGCTAAGAAGATCCTTAAGAATTCAATGAGAATATTCAAAAAAGCATTTCAAATAGAACCAAAAGGATACATTCCGCCAATGTGGGCTCAAAGCAAAGCAATGTACTCTTTAGTAAAAAACAAATTCAATTATACAGAGTCATTTACAGAATTAGAATATTTTAACAACAATAGCAACAGCATTAAGATCAAAGGATTTCCAATCGGAATGGAAGGTAGATACAGTGAGAACGATAAAATAACCCCCATGATTACAAAAACATTATCAATCGTTTACTCAAAAATCATTTGGAACAATTCTGGAGTTGTTAGATATTCAATACATCCCAGAGAAACTAAAAACGGAAATTTTGATGCTACTTTAAAACTTCTTGATGAGTTTTTAAAACAAAGATGGAAACCAATGACTTATTCTGGATTAAACAAACTCTACCGATGAACTACTTTACAAACTCTACATTAGGCAGATCTTTAAATGCTTTGTCTCCTGTCAAGAATTTAAGACTTTTGGATAGCGCCAAAGAGTAACCTATGCAATCAGTCATTGACATTTTTCTCTCCTTAAATTTCCTTTTTAATTTTGCAGCCGCCTTTATTACAGAAAAATCATAGTCCATAATTCGTTCTTCATAGGCTTCGTAAAATTCATCTGATAAACTTTCACCTTGAGTTCTTAACAAATAATAATAAATTTCAAACAAGTTTAATTTTGTAATAAATACTGGCTTATCTGAATAAAAAAAATATCTTGGATTATCTTTAAGTATTTCTATAATAGCGTAAGTATCGTAAAAATAGTGTTCCAATTCAATCGTCATATAATTCCTTCCTCAAATCATTTTTTATTTTTTGAGTACTATCATTTACCTTGCCTTTTAATAAACCCCTAAAAGCTTCGAATGTTTTTTGTCTTTTGACTATTAAAACAGTAATTTTCTCATCTTCCTTAATCTTTTCTTTTTTTAAAACTTCTTTCGGCAGAGTAATCCCTATTGAATTTCCCCATCTTCTAGTTGTAGCTTCAATTTCAATCATTTTTTTACCTCCTAAAAAATTAATATTTCAGTCATATTAAGTATAATTATATTAAGTATAACTGATATAAATAGTTTTCTAAAATGTAAAAATGTTTTAAATAAACAACTAAAAACCCTAAGACTCACTTGAATTTTTTAACATCAATGCCCATTCTTCTAAGATTATCAGATCTCTTGTCAAACAAAGAATCTTTAGGATTTTTAGAATC
>CAZDUE010000154.1:0-1698 GCA_964508575.1 uncultured Methanosarcinales archaeon | reverse complement strand
TTCTGTTTTTTCTGTCTTAGATGGAATGGATCTAGGAACAGGATTTTCAGAAGCCTTAGCACTGGATCTTGTTTCCTGCTTTTGTTCAAATCTTGATTTGGAATAATCAACCTGTGCTGCTTCTTTTTTAGAATCCAATTTTCTTGAGTCTGAAATGTCTTCTCTACTAATTTTGGAATCAACTTTAGATAATTTCACAATCTTACTCTGCTCTTTCTTGTCAACATCTTTAGCCTTAACTTGCGGCTTATCAATATTCTCAACAATAAAATCAGAAATTAATCTTATCATTTTGTTAAAATGAGGCTTTCTCGAGAACATATGATCAGCTTGAGAAACAACTTCCAACTTAGAACTTTTTATCAATAAAGCTAACTTCTCGCTCTGTTCTAATGGAACAAGAGCATCTGCATCTCCATGAATTATCAGAACAGGACACTTAATGCTTGAAGCAGAATCATAGGAATTGATATTTTTTATATCAGAAATAAATGAGTAATTTAACTTAAACACTTCATCTTCCTCATGACCTGGAAAGAACTTATGACCTGTTTTTTTCCATAAATCAAGCTCGCGCTGACCGTGCTCTTTCAAAAATTTCTGATAATACTCAGAAACAGGACATTTCAAAACAAGAACATTAAGATCAGATTTTGAAGCAGCTACTGCTGCTGCTAAACCTCCCAAACTTGAACCTATTAATGCAATTTTCTTATATCCTTCTTTTTTAACAACTTCAATAGCGGCAAGAATTTCATTAATCATCTCAGAAACAGTCAAGTCCTCTGGTTCTCCTTGACTATCGCCATGGCTAAAAAAATCAAATCTATATGTGGATATCCCTTTCTGTTTAAGATAATCTACTAGCGAAAGGTTTGTAGAGCTATCCTTACTGCTCCTGAAACCGTGACAGAGAATAGCAATTTTATCACTGCTTGACTTTTCTAAAATTCCTGAAATCTTTGCTTTTGCTTGTGTTTTAAATGATAATTCCATAATATCAACCCATTGAAAGGGCAAGATAGGTATTTTATATACTTTACTCTTCATAACATGTTTAATGACTGTTAAAAATGCAAGTTGCAAAAAGCAAGAAATATAAACCATAAACTAGAAATATACAAAAAGAGGGATAAAATGAGAATACTTGCATTCACTGATTTACATGGAAATAAAAAAATTCTTGAAAGCTTAGCAAAGACAGTTAAAAAAGAAAATCCTGACATAATAATATGTGCAGGAGACTTTACAAACTTTGAAAGAAAAATGGACGAGATTCTTTTTGACATAAATTTACTGGGAAAACCTGTACTGTTAATACATGGAAACCATGAAGACTCAGATAATGTGCGAGATTTAGTGGATCTTTTCGATTACATCAAGTTCATACATAAAAAACCATGCACGATAGGAAAATATGAAATAATCGGATTTGGAGGAGGGGGCTTCTCGCACACAGATAAAGAATTCGAAAGATACTCGAAAAAAATTAAGACAAAAAAAGACCTGATACTTGTAACTCACGCTCCTCCATATGGAACAAAGCTTGACTTTCTAAATAATGCACACAGGGGAAATAGAAGTTTCAGCAGCTTTATCAAAAAAACTCAGCCGCTGCTGGCAATATCAGGACACTTACATGAAACAGCAGGAGAACAAGACAAAATCGGCAAGACTGTTCTGATAAACCCAGGAGCT
>CAZDUE010000153.1:0-3367 GCA_964508575.1 uncultured Methanosarcinales archaeon | reverse complement strand
AAAAATTTAAATACTTGCGGGTTCATAATGGGGTTCATGAGAAAGAAATTAGGTCAAAGAGGGGAAATTGTACTGCCAAAAGAATGGAGGGAAGAATTAGGATTACTGCCAGAATCAGAAGTCGAAATTAACAAAACTGATTCGGGATTACTTGTAATAGAGCCTGTAAAAAAAGATTTTAGACATTTGGCAGGTTTGTTTAAAACTAAAACATCCAAAATAAAGGATCCTGAAAAGTTTGAAATAGATATTCTGGAGTTGATGTATGATCTCTGAAGAAATTTTTATTGATGCTAATTCCTTTTTGTATCTTCTTACTGAAACTCCCAAAAAATATGAAATGCTTCTTGAAATGCTTAACTCTGATATAGAACTAGCCACGAGCTATTCTGTTCTAAATGAAGTCAAGTATAAGCTGCTTTATATTTTTGCTTCTGAGGAGTTTAAGACTAAGCATAAATATGAAATAGTTAATCATATAAAAAAAGACAGAGAATTTAGAAAAAAGATAATTATAAGATACTTGAAATTTTATAGATCAATTTCTTCCAGAGTCAAAATTTTATCAGATGATGGAGAGCTTGCATCTTGTTCTTTAATTGTTAATTATGGTCTCCTGCCAAATGACGCTTCAATTGTTGCAATAATGAAAAAGAATCAAATTAAAAGTATTATCACTTCTGATTCTGACTTTGAAAAGATTAGCTGGATAAAGATAATCAAACCTTAAATATTCAAACAGTCCGGAAAATACGTATATTTATGCTCGTTAAGAATTATCTGAACATCATGGTGCTTTAAAGAATCTTTTAGAATTCCTCTGATCTTCATTAAAGTATCGTTAAGCTCGAGAGTTGTCTTCATTCTTACTTCTACTTGTATATCGCTGCTTCCTATTGTCTTGTAGAAGTAAGTAACATTAGGATGGTTAACAATGTAACTTTGCAATTTCCTTTGTGTTTCTTTATCAATAAAACCTATCTTGAAAATTAAAAAGTACCAGTTGTAGCCAATCTTTTTAGGCCAGACATCTGGTCTGTATTTTGTGATTATTTTATTCTCTTCAAGTTTTTTTAATCTGTATTTTATTAATTCTCTTGATATTTTTAAATTATTTGCAAGGTCTGTTGTCGAGAGTCTTGCGTTGTTTGCTAATGTTTTTAGAATTTTTATATCTGTGTTGTCCATCTTGATATTTGATTCTGACTTGATGCTGTAGAATTCTGTCTCTTTAGTTTGATATAAAAAGGAAAATGGAATTGCCTTTTCCTCTATAAGTGTATCAATAAAAAATGAATCAATGTGATTGCTGAATTTTGACTCAATATTTTTCACAATAAAATTAAGGTCATCAATATTCTTTGCAAATACTTTTATTATAAAATCATAACTTCCAAGACACTTAACAATCCACGCAGTATTATTATCATTCTTCAGATACTCTATTATTTTATTCTCAAAATCCATGCCAATATTTCTTAGTTTTAAATAAACAAAATAAATCTGAAAGCCAATTTTCTTGACGTCAATAATTGTGTTAAAGCCAGTTACTAATCCTTGATCAAGCATTCTTTTTATTCTGTAGTTAACTGATTCCTCGCTAAGTCGTACTTTCTTAGCAATGCTGGAGTAACTAGCTCGGGCGTTATTGAATAATTCTCGCAAAATAGCTCTGTCTTTAGCATCAGGATCTTTTATTAACTTATTGTCTGGTTCCATTATACTAGCAAATTCTTAACAGTTTTTATATTTTTTGGTTGTTTTTCCATATGATTTCTAACAAAAGTTAAAAAATTAGGTCAGATATTTTATATATTATTGGGTTATATCTTGAGAGTAGTTAAAATAACTTTACATTGATTGATTGAAAAATCTTGAATTTAAAAAATCTGGAGAAACATAATGAAAGAAGATAAAGCATATGAACTGTTAGATAAAGATCATAAATTTTATTTGGCATTAGGTCATAAAGAAAATAATCATTTAGTTGGAAGATTCTGGGATGGTGTTCAAGTGCTTGATGGAAGTATTGAATTATCTCAATGTAATTTAAGAGGAATTCAAGATGGTTTTATAGGTAAACTAAGAAGATTATTTGATGAAGGAGAAAGCTCCGGGCTTGAAGATAAGTTGAAAGTAAGAAATAAAATTTTCAGAAATAGTCTTACAAGCAAAATAAATCCATGCTCTCCTTATTACCCATTAGTTTTGAATGATTTAATCTCTATTTATAATCCGCTTTGGCCTGGAGACACCATAGTTACACAAAAGGAAGGAGTTCCGGTTCTAGAATTTTATAAATTGGAAGTTGTTGAGATTCCGTATGATAGAGAATCAGAGGCTACAAATTTAGGTTTAATGAGACTGAATTATAGAGAAATCATGCTAGGAAATCATATACATCAAAGAGGGCCTCATGAGAGGAATCTTAGGGTCTCATTAACAGAGAAAATATTCATTGGACATAAAGTATACAAGAAGGATGCAGAAGAAAGTTCTGATGATCCAAAAGCATTAGATTATATTAGTACAACAGGATGGAGCAGGATGCTTGTTCTATATTCAGATGATAAAATAGCTCGAGGATTAGACGCTCCAATTCCTTCATTAGTTAGAGAAGTTGAAGTTGATTTAACAAAACAAGAAGTAGTCTGGGTTTCACATTTACAAGCAAGAAGGCATCAAGTTTACATTGATCTTTGCAGAGTTCCTAAATCTACAAGTCTTGGAAAATTTGCACCAACTGAAGAATATTCTAAAAATATTAAGGAGATGAAAAAATGAAAACTGAAAATAAAATTGAATTAAGAGATGGACTTCATGCTATAATTGCAGGGGGCACTCCTGACTTTACTTTAAGTCCAAAACGCGAAATACAAACGAGGGAAGTTGACTTACTTGTTCCACGACAACAATCTATTATACCAAGATTTTTGCGTGATAGAGTTAAGATAAATTCAGATTCTATTTATTTTTCAAGAGCTTGCCTCAAAGACAGCAGAGAGCTTAATGATCAAGATAAAGATAAAATAAAGCACGAAATAATGACCAGTCCTTACAAAAAAATTTTGGTCACACTTGGAATTGTTAACATGCAGGAAGTTGCAGATTATTTGAAAGGCATTGATTTAGGCGAAAGAGTTGTAGCATTTTCTGGAGGAAGAATGCCTTTGTTATGGTACCAGTCTGATTCAGGTTTTAATCTTGGGTATTCAATAGGAAGAATTCAAGGAGCAGAACCAGGAATACACGTTTTTCATCCAGATAGAATAAGAGATGAAGTACAAGAGCTTCTTGGAAATATTGTGATGCAGCTTACAGGAGGAACAATTGATTCTTACTTTGATGAGCGTGCAGATACTTCAAG
>CAZDUE010000152.1:0-3384 GCA_964508575.1 uncultured Methanosarcinales archaeon | reverse complement strand
GCTGTTCAAGTTGGTTTAACTGCTACACCTGCATTGCATACCTATGCTTATTTTGATAGTAATTTAGCTTATACTTATTCTTTAGAGAAGGCTGTTAGAGATGGGTATCTGGTTGATTATGATGTTGTACATATCGATACACAGATAACAATGGAAGGCATCAAGTTAAAAAAAGGTAGGCAGATAAAGATTGAAGATGTCCAAACTGGAGAAGTGCATAACACTCTTATAGATGATGAGATTAAGTTTGAACCTGAAAAAATTGAAAGAAAAATTACTGCAGTGGATAGAAATAGAAAGGTTGTTGATGAGTTTGCTAAATATTTCAAAGATGGTCGAAAAACAGTATTTTTTGCAGTTGACGACAAGCATGCAGATCAATTAGTTAGATTATTGAGAGAAAAATTTTCTGATAAAGGAGACAAATTTGTTCAGAAAATAACTTATAAAGTTGATAAAGCTCCTGACATGATAAAGCAATTTAGAAATAGAGATTATCCTGTGATTGTTGTAACTGTGGATATGCTAACAACCGGTATAGATGTTCCAAAAATTGAAAATTTAGTTTTTGTAAGACCAGTAAATTCAAGAATTCTATTTGAGCAGATGATGGGCAGGGGCACTAGGAAATGTGATGAAATAAATAAAACTCATTTTACTGTTTTTGATACTCTTAAACTGCTGGAATTTATGAAAAAGCATAAATTAAGCGATTTTGTAGAGCCTCCAAGAAGTCAAAGTTTAAAGATAAGAGAAGTAATTAATTTAATTAAAAAGGGGTATAGAAGAGATGAAAATATTAATATTTTAGTTAAAAAATTTCAAAGAATAGCTAAAAATGTTTCTGAAGAAGGTGTTGAACAATTTGCTCAATTTATTCCTGATGGAGATGTAAGTAAATTTGCTTCTACGTTGTATGACAATTTAAAGAAAAGCTTTACAAAAACATTTGAAATATTTGAAAATCCTTTATTTTTGGATTTATTAGAAAATTATCCTAGAAAAAACAGATTTTTCTTAATAGATGAATTGACCCAGGATAGAGTTTTAAGAGCAGAAGAGAGTTTATCTACAGCAGAGGGCGAAACAGTTAAACCGCAAGATTATCTTAAGGCTTTTGAGGATTTTGTTACACAAAATGGTAAACATATTGAAGCTTTAAAGATTTTAATGGAAAAACCTTACGATTTTGATATTAAGGATTTACAGGAATTAAGACAAAAATTAGCTAAACATCCTATGATGTTTACAGAAGCTAGGTTAAGGAGAGCTGCTCATAATAGTTTAGCCGACATAATTTCATTTATTAATTCTGCAGCTAGACATGTTCCATTAGTAAATCCTGAAGAAAGAGTTGAAATTGCATTTAGAAGGATTAATACTTATTGGAAGTTTACAGAAAAACAAGAAAAATGGTTAGAATTAATTAAAAAGCACGTAATTAAGAATTTGATTATCAAAAAACAGGACTTTGAAGAGCAGATTTTCCTTTATAGAAAAGGCACGTGGGAAGATTGGGACAATGTGTTTGAGCATAAGCTATCAAATTTGTTAAAAGTGATTAATAAAGAGGTATTGACAGTATGATTCCAACCAAAAATGAATTTCTTAAAGGAGTAGCTGAATTCGAGAAATATGAAAGTAGGGACGCTATGTATAAAGTAGCTAATTTTCTATTGAAACATTTTTGGGGTAAATCTTCTGATATGGCTGATGGTTTAGGTGTTCTATTATTAACATGGAATCAAGCATTTTATAGATACGGTTCTTTTGATTTTGATAAATTGGAGACTTGCATCAATAATAATTTAGATAAAATTAATAGTTTCAGAAATAAGAATATAATAGATTTAAAAGAATCGGATGAAGCTATTTTAATAAACTTGTTCAATCAGCTTCTTGAATCATTAAGGATTTCTTCTGGGAAAATGAAAGGTAAAAAAAGCCCTGTGAGTGTATCTAAAGCATTACATCTTCTAGCACCAAATTTCTTTCCTTTATGGGACGATAAAATATCAAAGGCATATAATTGTTATTACAATAAAAATTCCGCTGAAAAATATTTAGAGTTTTGTAAAATTATGAAAGAATTTGCAATCGCAGTTAAAACCTACATTGAGCGCGAAGATAAATCTGTATTAAAACTTATTGACCAGTATAATTACTCAAAATATACTAAAATGTGGATATGAAATGACTGATGTAATCCAGAAATTATGGGGATTTTGCAATACATTAAGAGATGAGGGAATGAATTATGGGCAATATATAGAGCAGCTTACTTATTTATTGTTCTTGAAAATGGCTGATGAAAGAAATTTACCTATTCCTAAAAAATATAATTGGAAATCTTTGAAAGAAAAAACAGGAATGGAATTGCTGGAGCATTATCAAGAATGCCTAAAGAATTTGGGAAAAGAGAAAGGAATACTTTCTGAAATATTTGCAGGTTCATTAAGTCAATTTAGAGAGCCATTGAATTTGAAGAAATTAATCAATATGATTGATGAGACAAGGTGGAGTGCAATAGATGTTGATATAAAAGGGGCTGCTTATGAAGGCTTGTTGCAGAAATATGCTTCTGAGCAGAAAGGAGCTGGTCAATACTTTACACCAAGGCCTTTAATTAGAGCCATTGTTCAGTGTGTTAAGCCAAAGATTAAAGAAACAGTACATGATCCCGCTTTAGGAACAGGTGGTTTTCTCCTAGGTGCTTTAGAATATCTTATGAAGCAGACTAATGATGGGGCTGACTTAAGTAGAGAAGAAAATGAATTCTTGCTGAAGAAAACCTTTTCTGGTAATGAACTTGTACTAGAAACTAAAAGACTGGCTATGATGAATATCTATCTTCATGGTATTGAAGCAGACGTTTATTACGGTGATTCAATAAGTGAAGGCCATCATGTTGGAAAAAAGCATAATGTAATTATGACTAATCCTCCTTTTGGCATAAAGTCTGGAGGAGTGAGCGCTGTTAGGAGTGATTTTAATATTACAACTTCAAACAAACAGCTTAATTTTGTCCAGCATGTTATGTCTGCTTTGGCTAATGGCGGAAGGTCTGCTATGGTTGTTCCTGACAATGTCTTGTTTGATTCAGGAGCAGGCACACAAATAAGGAAAATATTGCTTGAAGATTTTAATTTACACACAATTTTAAGATTACCTATTGGAACATTTACGCCTTATTCTGCTGGAGTAAAAGCTAATGTTATTTTCTTTGACAAGCCAGGACCAACAAAAGAAGTCTGGATTTATGATTTAAGGACTAATGTTGATAAAATTGCTAAGAAAGAACCATTAAAAGAAGAGCATTTTAAGGAATTTGTCGATTTATATAAAAAAAGAAAAGATGGCTTATCAGAAAGATGGAAAAAATTT
>CAZDUE010000151.1:0-3420 GCA_964508575.1 uncultured Methanosarcinales archaeon | reverse complement strand
AATAAAATAAATAACGAGTTAAACCATGACAATTTAATAAGTTCAGATTACTTCACAGATTCAGACAGGCAAAAGCTAAACGCTGCAAGGACTCAGATTTATGGAGGTTTAGTTGAGGTTACAGATAGAACTGCATCAGAAAAAATTGGTTCTAATATAGGGAGTGATATAGATTCTATTGTAAATGATGATAAAGTATCTGAGCAAGTAAATGATATGATTAATCAATGGATAATTTCAGATTCCTATCTACTTCCAGATGTTTCCAATATTATTAAAGATAAAAAAGTTAGAGATCAAATTATAGTCAGAGTAGTTATTGCTAAGATTGAATTTTTAAAAGAGAAGCTTGATTCTGAGTCTTTTGATAAACTTTTAGTTAAAATGCAGGAAGAAATGTATGATAAAGAGATAGAAAGTCTTGGCAGTTACATAACTAAAGGGTCTTATGAAACATATTATGAAGGCAGAAGAGTGATATTGAAAATATCTCAAAATTCTTTATTTAATGAGTTTAAAACTTTAGAATCATCCAATAAATTATTTGATAAAGGAGGACCTCTTGAGAACTCTGAAGATATACATAGAACTCCAGTTTTAATTAAATCTTTTGGAAGCAAAGCATTTATTCAGGAATTCATAGAAGGTAAAGATTTAGATGAATATTTAGCAAGTAATAATAATGTTGAGTTATTGGAAATAAATTTCTTTGGAGACAATGTTGAAGCTGAGACTTCTAAAGATTTTGTTAGGAATAATTTAAATGATGCAGTTGATTTAGCTCAAGAATTAAAGAATAGTGAAGATGAGATTAAGTCTGGAATTTTCAAGCATTCTGTTAAAGGAACAGATTACGCTTTAGAAATTGAAGTAGTAGATGTTTCGGACCCTTCTTTAGTTTCTTCTTACTATCAAGTTGATCAGGAAACTAAGAGTATAAAAATTTCAATAGGTATTCCTAAAAATTTAGTGAGCTTGTTAGCCGATAGTGAAAAAATTTCAGAGCAAGAAGCTCGAGATATCATAATGAAAATTCAACTTGCTCATGAGATTGGAGCAGTAACTTATGCTTTGAAAAACAATGAAAACCTGCAGATAGAATCTCCTGAAGCCCACACTTTCGGTTCAATGGTTGCTAAAGAAGTTTTCAAGAATATTGAATTGAGTTCTAAAACTAGAATAAATCTTAACAAAATAATAAAACAAGAAAGAGAAAGAAGAAAAGAATTGAGTGGTAATTCAGATAATCAGCAAAATTCTCTTAGTCAGTCTGAATTATCTCAAAGTGAAGTTCCTGAAATTAGTGAGGGTTATTCTACTTCAAGTAATTATGTGAGAAGAGTTCTTGAAATGATGGGGCTGGCGACCCAGTCTGTTCATTTCCAAGTTAATGGAGATACCAGAGCCACTGGCTTTTTAACATTAGATGGTCTTGAAAAGTTTTTTGCAGAAAACGGGCTGATAAGAATCAGAAGTATTCATGAAGGTCGTGGATATGTAGTTGAGAACAATAATGTTGTTTTAGATAAAGATAAGGTTTATTCTGTTTACACTGATGGCAATAATGTTTATCTTGTTCGAGCTGATAAAGAGGCAAAAATAAGAGTGAATGAAGCTTTGAGAAAAAGAATTTTTGATTTGATTGAACAAAAGAAAAAGCAAGGAATTAGTTTGAAGGATATTGTGAGTGATACAGAATTAAATCTGATGATTAGAAATTACATTATTAATGTTGCTGAATCTGATGATTTCTTAGGAATTAGAAATTTAGAAGATCTCCGTGCAAAATTTAATAGTATCTTGACAAATGATTTGATGAATGCTTTAGCAATCTCTGACAACTCGGATGATTTTGGTCCTGATAAAATTCAAGGAATTGCAGAAGATGCAAGAATCATGAGAACATTTTCTTATGATTTATTCAAAAAACTTATAGTTTCTGTTGCTCCTAATGTTCAAGTCTATTCTTTAATGGATTCAACTTTAGATGGAAATTCTAATTTTGAGCCTGAATCTTTCTGGTCATTAGGTTCTGAAGGTTTAGAGTCTGTTAAGAATGACGCTTTAGAAAATAAAAAAACAGTTATTTCAAGTAGTTTAGGAGAGTTAGCAAAGGCAGGAACTGTAAGACCAATTTCTGAAAATCTGTTGGAAGTAAGTCATTCTTTAAAAGGTGAATTTTATTCTACAGTAAATTTTCAAAAACTTGATGATTATAGTAAAGTAAAAGATGAAGTTGAAGAAGAGGTAAACATTCCTAGTGTTGATGAAATAGTCAAGAAAAAAAATGAAGATTCAAGCAATGACCAAAATAAAGGAACAAACTCTCAGAACAATATTCCTGAAAACTTAGCACTTGCAGGAACTTTTGCATTAGCTGCATTTTTAGCTGCTTCTGGAGATGCTCATGCTGCTGAGCAAGTTAGAACTGCTTCTGAGGTTAGTCCAAGTATCTTAAGCTATGTTATCCCAACACTGTTAATAACAGCTGCAGGAGTTGGCTTGACTGCAAAGTTATGGATTGATAAAGTGAGTTCTTTATTAAATAGGAAAAATTCTCTACAGAAAGACTTGCCTAAAAAGTTAGAAGTCACTAATAAGAGGAATTCTCTTTACGGTGTGTATTATGAAGCAAATTATCAAGGCAAGAAATATTTCATAAAGCCAGATTTTGGAACTGAAATAAAGGGTTATAAGATTGCTAAGGAATTAGGAGTTAATCTTCCGTTATTTTCTACTTATGATGCAAAAGAATTTACTAATGTCAAGTCAGAATGGCAAAGTTCTGGTTCTGTTTTAGTTACTCAAGATGTTAATGATGCTGTTCCATTAACTAAAAGTTCAGGTCTTGAAGAGCTTCTAGTTTACATGGCTTTTGCTCATGACATGGATCATAAGATTGGAGGAAACTTGGTTGAGAATAATGGAAAATATGTCATGTTTGATCCTGATTTTGCAGGAAAGTTTTTAGATTCATCTTATTATCAGTATAGTTCATCACAAAACAGAAATTTGGATCCAGAAATGGAGTACTTCAAATGGCTCTATTTAGAATATGAAAAAAAAGGAGATCAAGGATCTGCATTATTATTTGCGAAAAATATTCTAGAAGAAATAGCAAAGCAAGATCCAAAAATTTTGGAAAGAAAAATTTCAGAAATAGAAAGCTTAAGTGATAAAAAACTAGAGCAGTTAGCAGTAGAATTAGGAAATCCTAAATTTTTTGATGTTCTGAAAATTCAGCGAGATACAGTCAGAGACAGATTAAGAGCAGGAATTGCAGAGTCATTGAAACAGATTGATTTCATTCAAGGAACAAGAAGCAAACTTGAGAACATACTTGATTTAACAAAAGCAAAAGTTAGCAAAGGTCCTTTAACTACAAGAGAGAAAGGAGTTCTTGCTTTAGCATTCTTAGGA
>CAZDUE010000150.1:0-3495 GCA_964508575.1 uncultured Methanosarcinales archaeon | reverse complement strand
CCAAAATTCCCTGAAATTTAGGCATTAGTTTTGTTTTTCTTTTGTTTTCTCGTTGATAAAATCGAAACATTTATATATAACCTAGTGCCTATATGGTCATTATGACGTTTATTCGTTACAAAAAATTTGGAAAACAAGAGTATGCTTATCGAATTAAATCTTATTGGGATTCTGCAAGTCAGAAACCTCGTCAAAAAAGTGTTTATTTGGGTGTTGTTGTAGATAAATCTAAAAAGATTTTTGAGAAAAGATCTATTGTTCAAAAGCCTGAAAAACTTATTTTAGATTTTGGCGATAGTTATTTTATCAGAGAGTTTTTGAATAAGATAAAATTTTCTGACTTGATCGAAAATGTTTTTGCAGATAAAAAAGATTTCTTCTTATCATTGATAAATTATCGATTATGTTATCCATCTGCTATGAGATTTTCTAAAATTTGGTTTGAAGGTAATTATGCAAAAATATGTTATAAAAATGTAGATTTATCTTCTCAAAGAATAAGTGAGTTTTTAAAATTTTTAGGAGAAGAAAGTATACAAAGAAAATTTTTTAAACAGTATATACCAAAATATACTGAATCTAATGAAGGAATAATCATAGATGCTACTTCTTTACCAAACCAAATCCATATTCCACTGACGCAGTGGGGTCTTAATGGAGAAGAGATAGATAAACAGATAAGATTTTTGTTAGTTGTTGATAAAAAAGATTCTATGCCTTTATATTTCAGATATTTTTCTGGAAACATTGTTGATGTTTCCACACTAAAAAATACAATTAAAGAACTTAAACAATTTGGTATAAAAGAAAACTATGCGTATTTGGATGCAGGATATTTTTCAGAAGATAATATTAAAGAATTATATGCTGAAAAAATTAATTTTTTAACAAGATTGCCATCTATGAGAACAATATATAAAGATCTGATAATTTCAGAAATAAAAAATATTGAAAAATACGAAAATTTTGTTCAGTACGGTAATAGAGCTCTATTTATCAAACAAAAAAAGATCAACCTATTTGATAACGAAGCATATGCATACATTATTCTCGATCCTGAAAGAAAAGGTCGAGAGACTAAAAATTTTCTTCTACAAAATGTCGGAAATAAAGAAAACACGATTGAAGAATTAGAATATGATATGTCAAAAAGAGGAATAATGATATTGGTGTCATCTTTCGACATTAAAAATGCCGAAGTAGTCCCAGCATATTATGTTCGTGAAACAGCAGAAAAATTATTCGGATTTTCTAAAGATGATCTGAGTATATTGCCATTAAGAGTGCACAGCGAAGAAGCACTAAGAGGATTTTTATTTATGCAATTTATAACACTGATAGCGTTTGTGAGCATAAAAAATCAGCTTGGGAAAAAACACAATGTAGAAGAAATACTTCTACAACTAAGAAATCTCAAATGCAAAGTTTATGAAAAAGAAATAATGATATGCGAACCAACCAAACAACAAAAAATAATAATGGAAGAACTAGAAATCCTAATGCCTAAAAAACTGGGAATTTAGGAATTTGCCCCTGTGAGTGATTAAAAACTCTTGGCAGTTCAATATGAGTTGTTGGTTTGTTGATTATCTCGAATCTAGGAGTCTGGTCGTGATTATATCCACTAATCAGATGTGGTCTATCATGAAATATGAGAACAGGAGAATACATTGCAGTTAGAACAGGTAAACTTTCAACTGACTCAGTTTCTTGTTGGCCAAAATTTCTTCCAACAACGTGGGTTATAGCAACAAGACCTTCAACGCCTTCAATGGTTCCTACTTTCAGAGTTTCATGAGGTCTTAAAGCATATTCTCTGAATTCTGCTAGTGCAGTACTGCTTAGTTCTTGTTGAGTCAATCCTTGGTGCATGGATTTATGAAAATCCAGGTTGTTTATAAAATTTTGGCTTTTTTAAGAGTTAAGATTTAATGATTAAGTTCCCATTAACTAAATTAAAATATCTAATTTTAATCATTTTTGCTACAATTATCCCAAAAATTTCTTGAAATGATGTTATTTGTTATGAAAACATCAAACAGTGTTGTTTGTATATATACTAAATAGCGAATGTTTTTATAATAAACAATCGTAAATCATTATGGGTGAGATGAATGCAGTTGGATGAACAGCTTCTAAAGTCTTATACACTGGGTATAAAAAAGGCGGATTTAAAGATCTTAAAGTACAGACTTAAGCGTTCTGTAGAGAATGATATAATCAACAGAGATGATTTTGAATTAAAAGCAGCTTGATTTTTTTCTTTTTCTAATGTCCTCTAAAAATAAAAGTGCAATATCTGAATATTTTAAAGATATTATTGATAGCTTCAGAAATACGTTTAATGATGCAAAAAAAAGATATGATATGTTATTAGTCATAATGCTGCTTGATATTTTATTCTTTATTATTTATGGATTTATCACAGCAGGATTTTTTCAAAATGTTTCAGAGTCTTCTTCCCAATTCATCCAGGCATTAATATCTGGATCTCCCCAAACTTCTTCTTTGTTTTACTCAACACTACTTTATTATTTTATCTTTCTAATACTTTTTTACATTACATACTCGTTCATACAAGGTGCTTCATGGTTCTTTGCTCACAAGATAAATGGAAATAAAATAAGTTACTGGAGTTTTTTCAAGCTCAATTTATTATGGATTCCTATTATCTTTGTTTTTGTTACATTCCAATACATGAGAAGAATTGCAGGGGTTTTAAACAATCAAAGTACAGTAGCAGGAGATTATGTTTTTTATGCCTTGATGATTATTCTAATCTATTTCATGATTATTTCTTACGCGAACAATTCATTCTCGGTAAAAAAGGCAATCAAGCTTGAAAACATTTTCTTGTTTTTAATTCTGATAATCTTGTTTGCAATTCTTAACTTTATTCTGCAGTTAACCTTGAATGTTCCATACTTGACTTTAATTCTTGGACTTATCACAGTAATTCCACTGATAGCGATGGCAAGAGTAATGTTTGTAGGGATAAACCAGGGCAGTAACTAGGTAAGTATCACAAATAATATAAATGCTTAAGAAAAAAAAGAGTTATGTCAACCTATAAAGAAACTTGGAGAATAATTAAGAGCAATCCTAAGACAGCTTTCATTATTCTGGGATATGATGTGTTAATAGCCATCTGCTTTTTATTAACAGGATTCTTATTTTCCTCAATATTAAATGTTAATTCTTTTCAATCTATACAAGATTATGCTGCAGGACCTCTTTTAGTTCTGCTTCTGATACTATCTTTATTTTATTTGCTTCTTATTGTATTAGTATTCTCTTTTTTTCAGATGCAATCAGTTAAGAAAATTGCATTCTTATTTGATAAAAAAAGCTTCATGAGTTTTGGCAGTTTTTATTTTGCAAATGTGATGGTAAGTTTTATTGCTCTTGTAATATTCTTAGTTTTAAGTTTCATAATTGTAGAAGTCAGAGATGCTTTCAGAATTCCTCTTGCATTAGTTCTGGGAGTTTTGTTTT
>CAZDUE010000149.1:0-3510 GCA_964508575.1 uncultured Methanosarcinales archaeon | reverse complement strand
ATGATTACGCATGATCAAATTCCTAAACTAAATAGTAAAAGACAACTATGATCAGGATTTATTTCTGTCTTTTACTATTTTCTTCTGACAACACATCTAAAAACTTATAAAGCATTTATTATTCTTCATGTCATGCCAAAAAGAATAGCTGTTGTTCATAAGGATAAATGCAATCCTGAAGGTTGCGGAGGATATTTATGCATAAAAGTTTGTCCTGTGAACAAAGGAGGAGAAGAATGCATATACCCTGCAGAAGATAGAAAAGCAGGAATTTCCGAATCACTTTGCATAGGATGTTTGATCTGCGTGCACAAGTGTCCGTATGGAGCAATCTCAATAATTAATCTTCCAGAAGAATGGAATAAATCTCCTCTGCACAGATATGGAGAGAATAAATTTTCTCTGTATTCAATGCCAACTCCTTTCATGTCTAAAGTCTCAGGAGTATTAGGAAGAAATGGAATAGGAAAATCCACTGCTATCAAGATACTAGCACAAGTCTTCAAGCCAAATCTTGGAGAATGGGGTGAAGAAACGTCAACACAAGACGTTTTAAAATATTTCAGAGGAACGGAAGCGCAGATATTTTTTCAATTACTTAATGAAGGAAAGATTTCTGTTTCTTACAAGCCTCAGAATGTTGAGTTAATTCCTAAAAAAGCACAGGGAACTGTTCGAGAGCTGCTGAAGAAAATTGACCAGAAGAATAATTTTGATAAAATCTTAAAGGATCTTGATTTATCGAAAATTCTTGATAATGACATAACTAAAATTTCAGGAGGAGAACTACAACGAGTAGCTATAGCTGCGTCCTTATTAAAAGATGCAAACCTTTACATTTTTGACGAGCCGACAAGTTTCTTAGATATAAAGCAAAGAATCAAAGTCAGCAGAGTAATAAGAAATCTTGTTAATCATGAAGATAAAAACAAAAATAACAATACTGCTGTGCTTCTTGTAGAACATGATCTTTTAATTCTTGATTACATGACAGAGATGGTCTACTTGATGTATGGAGAAGAATCTGTTTACGGTGTTGTATCACTGCCAAAAGCTACGAGAACAGGAATCAATACTTACTTATCAGGATACTTGAAAGACGAGAATATAAGATTTAGAGATAAAACAATAAAATTTGAAGCAAAGCCGCCTGTTGCTTTAAAGAGAAATGAAAGTTTAATAAAATGGACTGGAATAAAGAAAAAACTTGGCAACTTTAAACTTGAAGCACCTCAAGGAGAGATTTACAGAAATCAAGTAATAGGAATTCTTGGAGAGAATGGAATTGGAAAAACCAGCTTTGTTAAAATACTCGCGGGAGTTCTTGAAACTGATAATGGAGAGATTGATAGAAAACTTCGAGTAAGTTACAAGCCACAGTACCTTGAAACAACAGAAGATATTGTTCTTGAGATGCTTAGAGGACATGAGAGATACACTAATAATATAATCAAGCCGCTGCAAATAGACAGATTAATGCAGAAAAAAATTTCTGAGCTATCAGGAGGAGAATTGCAGAGAGTTGCGATAGCTAATTGCTTAATGCAAGATGCTGATCTTTATTTGTTAGATGAACCATCTGCTTACTTAGATGTAGAACAGAGATTACTAATATCAAAAATAATAAAAGAATTTATGGAACATAAAGGAACAGCTGCACTTATTGTCGATCATGACATAATATTCCTGGATTACGTATCTGAGAAGTTGATTGTTGTAGATGGCGAGCCTGCTGTATCTGGAACTGTTTATGGTCCATTTACAATGGAAGAAGGAATGAATAAATTTTTGAAAAGCTTAGATGTTACTATGCGTCGAGATGACGAGACCAATAGGCCAAGAATAAACAAACAAGGATCGCAGAAAGATAAAGAACAGAAATCTTCTGGAAAATTGTATTATGGGTAAGAATTTTTAAGAAATTTTTACAAATCATCCTTGAACTTTAAGCATCTCCTTATAAGCAGGCATCCATGTTTCATAGATCATTATTAAATGCTCATGATTCTTTATGACATGAGAAAATCTTTTTCTTAAGTCATTAATTATTT
This sequence comes from uncultured Methanosarcinales archaeon, assembly GCA_964508575.1. Classification (GTDB taxonomy): domain Archaea; phylum Nanobdellota; class Nanobdellia; order Woesearchaeales; family CAZDUE01; genus CAZDUE01. Next base: position 1,459 of record CAZDUE010000149.1, on the reverse strand, counting down.
TGTTAAATTCCTGATAATTATGGACTGCAAATTCGAATTCCACTTCCCAAGGAGCTAAACTTCGGATATAGTATAAAGAATTAGGATGAACTCTCATGTACTCAAATAATTGACGTTCATCTTTCTCTGAGATATTTCTGAAGTAAATTATTGCTTTGAAAAAGTCCATCCCTAACTTGTTTAGATCAACATCGATTCTGTAGGCAATTATTATTTTTTTCTCTTCTAACTTTTTTATTCTTGATCTTACAATTTCTACAGAAGAATTAACTTTTCTGGAAATCTGGGTTATGGGCATTCTTGCATCATTTGCTAATATGTTCAGAATCGAAGAATCAAGAGAATCTATTTTATTATTAACTACATCCCCTCCAAAAATAACTGGATGATTATTCTGCTCTTTTGCATTTTCAGGATTGAAGAATTTCTTATTATATTGCTTCGCATCAACCATTGTTCCCTATATCTTGCTTATTATAAGATGCTGCCATCTTGAAAAAATGATATTTATCTTAGTGAAATATTCAGGAATGCTTTTTGACAAGATTGCAAATACCATATCAAAAGCTCCGTCAGATATTCCGATCCAGTAAACATCTTTATTGTTTCTTAATTCATCAAAAAATTTTTCTCTTTGTTCCGGAATATTCTGCAGCTTAAGATACACCTTAAACATGAAATATCCTAATTTATTGGGATTGATCGAAGTTATGAACTTTTTTATGATCCCTCTTTTTTGAAGCTGCTGTATTCTGTACTTTACAGATTCTCTGGACTTTCTAATTTTCTTTGCTAGAACAGAATTTGGGATTCTACAGTTTTTATCCAGCTCTGCTAAAATCTTTCTATCTATTAAATCAAGTTTAATCACATTTTTAGTGTCCATTTTTAACCATAACTTGGTTTTTTATATAAATTTTTGCATTAAATGGTCAAAAATTCTTCAAATATTTAATATGCCAATATTCACTATCAAGTGATATCATGATGCAAATTAACTTGATACAGCTGAGGCACAATTACGCGCCAAGATTTGAAGAAGGACATGGACATATCTACATGCCTACTTCACTATTTACAGCAGCTGCAAGAATAATTACAGCGGGAAATGGAAGTATTGAAGTAATATTGCATGATGAAAATTTTAGAGAAGCGAGTATACAATCTCAGTATGTTGGAATAAATCTTTTAGGAGCTCCTTATATTCCTGAAGCTATAAAACTTCAAAATAAACTGAGACAAAGAGACATCACTTATCTTATAGGCGGCCAAGTAATTTCTGGACTGAATTCTAGCGAGTTTTCAAGATTGTTTGGAGATTCTGCATTTAATGGAAATGATGATTCTGAATTATCTCAATTATTAGGAATTAATCGAAAATCATTTTTGCCTGCTGAAAAGATATCATTAATCCCTGCTTATGAAAAAATATCTGATGAAGACATGAAAGAATATTTAT
>CAZDUE010000148.1:1140-3511 GCA_964508575.1 uncultured Methanosarcinales archaeon | reverse complement strand
CCTTCAATCTCAGAAACAGAATCATTAAGAAGGTATATCTTGTTTTTATCATCTCTTATTATCCTTTGATTTACTGGAATTGTCTTTAAGTAATCAAACCTTACCTTTTTACTTAAGTTAATGTTTTCAGCATGCTTGTGCAATCGTAAAAACTGGATATTATGCTCCTGCGAGTATTTTCCAAGATCTTTCAAAGTATTATTGCCAATACTAACTTTTTGCTTTGTGTCATAAACAAAAGAAGTCTTTTCAATAGACATTATCACTTTAACCTTATTCAATGACTTATCAGAGAATGGCTTGTTTACAGATTCAGAAATATTCTCGAGGCACTGCAAATGGTTATTTTCCAATAATTTTTTGCTGTAATCTTCGTATTTTTTTATATCTCTTAATGTATCTATATTGCTCATCTCCAACAATAAGCATTTTTCCTGATCAGTATAGCAAGAGTCAATATAATTCTTTAAAGATTGAAGTTCAGTATCTACTTCTCCAATTCTTATATCTTTTTTAGCATTATTCGCGAAAGTAATGTACTCGTAAATAAATAAAAATCCGAATAGAGCTAAGATTAGTATTCCTATAATTACAAAGATGCTGATCTGTGCTTTTCTATATCTTATTTTTTGAGATGTCCTCATTTAATGCACCGCACTTCATTTTAGTAAAATCTTCATAACTCGCAATAGTATCTTTAACTTGTGATAGTAAAGGACTATGGTCTGAGATCATTATTGTTTCTGACTTGCTTAATGCCTGGAATGGCTGGATCAAATCCTTATTCTGAAAAATCATGACTGGCTGAGGAGTTTTGAATTCAGCTTGATAGGTTCCTTCAATAGCATAAGGAGCATTGTCAATATCATAATCTCCAAAACTTTCAACTTCTTTAGTTTCAGGATTACAAACTTCTTCTAAAACTAGAATTCCATTCTTGATTGAAGCAATTACTTGACTGCCGCAGACAGCATCTCTGTTCCTTAAGAAAATATTAGTTATCCTGACATTATTCTCATCTAATTTAAGCAATAATTTATTCTGAGCATCAGAGCTTCTAACAATATTATAATAATTATCATCTTTCCTTTCAACTATGGAATATTTTTTATCATTAAAATTAATTCCCGAGTCGCTAGATAAATCAAAATTTATCTTTAAAAAATTAATAACTCCATTGAGTAAAATCCTATGATCTATTAACGAGACATAGCCGGCATTTAATCCTTCGTAATACTTATCCCCCTTGAATAAAGTTCTTTTATTCTCTTTATCAATAAATAAGCTGTATTTTCCTACTCCAATAGGTCTGTAAATCATGAAGTTCTGTGCAAAAGACTTGTCTGACTGTACAGCTTTCTTATTTTTATCAGCAACATCTTTTCCAATCCAATTATCTAAGAAATACTCAGGCTTTTCTATGAATTCGTACTTGTAAGATCCAGGACTATCTAACTCGGTGTAAATAACTCCATCTCTTATATCTACTGAGTAAGATATAGTATTTCCATCTAAAGTTTCTACAAAATCTCTTGAGAAAATAACTTGTTTTTCATTAGTTGTAGTGATATTATAGCCGGAATTTAATTTTTTAATTTCTATAGTTGCAGGTAAGTTTTTATTAGAAATTAATGATTTTATAAAGTTATTTCCAATGTTGAGATTAGCTTTTGTTAAAGTAAAAGTTATCTTTTTTTCAGGAGTTTTTCCAGGAATTTCTTCCAGAACAAGATCAAATTCTATTTCAGACATTAAATCTCCTTCTACTAAAATAAAGCAGTCAGAACAGTCTTCTAGAACTACGTAAACTTCTTCATCTGCTGAGTTGATATCCATTGCTCTTGTTAATTCGTAGCCATCTGAAAATCCATCTCCATCTTTATCAGCTCTTTTATAATCCATGTTGTATCTGTATTCGTTGATGTCTGATATTCCGTCGCCATCTGTGTCTCGGGTTATATCATTTTGCAGTCCTAATTGAGTTATTATATCCCCGAATACTGTTGGATCTGCTTTTAATTGTTCTACAAAAGTTTTATCATTAACTCCAGACAATGTTGTAGGAGTTGATGCTTTTGAAAGATCAGAAGGGAAGAGCATGATTTCTTGGTAGTCTGTTAGTCCGTCTTTGTCTGTGTCTGGTATGTTTGGGTTTAGTCCGTTAGTTTTTTCGAAGTCGTCTGATAGGAAGTCATTATCAGAATCTTTGATACTGGTTTTTGTAACAGAATTAGCAATTTTAGGATTGGTTTTGTATATCATTATTTCTTCATAGTCTGTTAGTCCATCATTATCAGTGTCTTGTTTGTTCTTGTTCAAGTTGTTAAATTCCTCAAAAGAGTCGGATAATCCGTCTTGGTCTGTATCAATA
>CAZDUE010000148.1:0-1130 GCA_964508575.1 uncultured Methanosarcinales archaeon | reverse complement strand
AATATTAGGATCAAGATCATTAAGCTTTTCAAACTCGTCACTCAATCCATCATTGTCAGTATCAATCCTAAAAGTAGTATCAGTTACTTTGTTAAGATTGAAAGATAACGGATTTTTAATCTTGTACTCTCTAGAGTCAGGGAAGGTGATTTTGAAGTTCTCGAGTTTGTCATCTTTTATTTCAAAACTAGACTTTCCAACTTTCTCAAATACTTGACCATCAACATGGATGTTCGAGGCAGAGTCTACGGTTATTATATCTTCTTCTTGTTTTAAATTTTTAATATCACTTGCAGAAAATCCTTGATACTCGAAATAATCAGCAGATAAAGCGGTTATATCTCCGTTATCTTTGATAAAAACTTCACGAGCATTACTAATCTTGGATTTCTTGTCTTTTTTTCTTTTACCATGATTTAACTTAGAAAACTTAACACCTTTATTATCAGAATCAACCCTTGATCCAGAAGGAACATCAACATCCCAATGCCTAACATCAGGAAAAGCCTGATCAAACTTAGTATTCCCACCGAAAGAAGAGCCGGAGGAGAGACCTTGAGAGAAAGATTGAGATTCGGCTTGAGATGGGGTTAGTTCTTCATTGGTAGTTCCAGAAGAACTTGTTGATTCAGGTCCAGCCATTATAAGTCTATTTAAAGAAACAAGTATTACTAATAATATTAATATACTCATCACTATTTTTATACTCTTCATTAAAACTCCTCTTTTTCTAGAATAATAGTATTTAGCTTTAAAAATCTATCTTGCTATCTGCTTCCCGTTACTGCTGTTTCTCCTACTTCTCTAATGTTCCAGCTGTTTTGATATCTGTATAACTTATTATCATTATCTGGATTTTGGGTAGAAGTTATGTTTCCTGTAATCCAATAATTCTTTGTTTTTCTAAAAACAGGATTTACATCTTTATCAACGTTTGGACCACCTCTCAATATATCAACCAGCTTCAATTTTCCGTTATTATTTTGAGGAGTTTCTCCTTTAAGTAAATCAAATCTTGAATACATTACAATTGAAGGAGCCGCTTCAATTCCATAATTATTGTAAAGTGATTTTTCTGCACGGCAACCTAATATCTCTATTCTTCCAGAATATTTTTCTGCTAAATGCCT
>CAZDUE010000147.1:0-3570 GCA_964508575.1 uncultured Methanosarcinales archaeon | reverse complement strand
ATTCCTAGTTTTAACAAGTAATGTGAGATAAAACCAGATTCATAGCTTTTCTCGCGCAAAGTTTTCTCCCATATTGTTAAAATACATCCCTGGAAGACTATGAACGAGAGAGCTGTTCCACTAATTAATGCAATATACCAGTTTTCTAGCTTCTTATTAATCTTGCCAAAAACTATCAGCAATGTTCCAGCAATTATAAGAAAGATGATGATCACATGAATCAAAACTATTATGTTCGCAAGTATTTCCATAAGACCTCTGCTTTACTTTATGTTTTTTATATTTATTAGTCTATCTCAAATATCCTTATTCTTGAGAATTATGATATTCCCCCTGCCTTTCTTTACTTTTTTCACAATTTCTTTATCTTCCAACTCTGAGATCATCAGTGAGATTTTTGCCTCTGAATAAGGAAAGTTCTTTCTAATATCCTTTTGAGTTATTCTACCTTCTTGTTCTCTTATAAAATCAAGAAGATCATCAGGATCTTTGTTCAATCCATTTTCCTTTTTTAATTCATTTTTACTTTTTTCTCTGAGATTATTGAAATTCGGTTCAGTTTCTAAATTTTCTGAAGTTTTATCCAGCTTGTCTTTTTTATTCAGATCTTCTTCTATTTTTTCTTCTGCTTTCTTGGTTCTTTTAGCGGACTTAGATTTTAAGCTTAATTTTCTTGATTTAAATCCATTTCTCTTATTATTCTTTTTATCTTTGGGTTGATTGCTGTTTAATTTCAAATAGAAAAATACTGAAAATATCAAAAGTATAAGAATAATCACGATGGCTGTCAAATAAAAATTATTTTCAGTTTTTTCAAGGTCTACAGAGCTTAAATTTATTTCTGAAGAGTTTATTATATCATCTTCTTCTTGGAAATTAGGAAATAATATTATATCAAGAACATAATCCCCTTCTTGGATTACGGAAATATTTTCTTCTGAAACTGATTTTATGATTCGACCGTTATACATGCTTGCTTTTATCTTGTAATCTCCAGGGTTTACTATAAATCTATAAGTTCCATTTTTTGCAATAAGCTGTTGTTTTGGAGTTGTATCTATTTCTACAACTGCATTATCCACTTTATTAAGATTTAAATCATAAATAGTTCCATGAAGTGAGATGGCTGAAACAAAAGTATCACTTAAAAAAAAGATCAAGAGAACTGTAATGATGATTGTAGTTTTATTAAATTTCTTTAAATTTTCAAACATAAAATTCAAGAAGACTCTTTTTATATATAAAACTTTATATTAGAAGCGTGTGAAGTTTTGTAAGCCTAAAATGGACTTTTTAAAGTTTTCAAAGGATAAATGAAGCTTTATTTTTAAGCTTTCGAAAGTATCTATATAAATAAAATGAACAATACAATGTATGTGGTTGAAATCAAGAATAAGGAAACAAGCACTCGGGTTTCAACCACCACCCCCTAGTTTAGTTTGTTAGTTTACCTGGGTTAAAATATCAGGGTTAAAACATTAGAAAGATATGGAAAAATAATAAAAATATAAAGAATATGTAAAAACCTTTTAGAAGGTTAATATGAAGGTGGGAAAAAATGGAACATGAAAGTTTGAGCAAAAGATTAAGAAAAATGTTTGTGTTTTTTGTTTTTGCATTTTTTATTGCAAGTCTAGTTCCTGTTTCTTTCGCTGAGGAGTCAAGTGAAAGGTCAGGAGTTAATGTGAATTCAGAAGTTTATGTAGAAACTTCCAATTCTGGATCTGATTCAGAGTCTAATTCTGAAGTTAATGCTGATGTTAAAGCAGAATCCAGACAAAGGATTTCTGCAGAAGAAAGAAAAGATTCTAGAATTGAAAAAAGAGATCAAATAAAAGAAAAAAGACAAGAAAAGATTGAAAACATCCTTGAAAATAGAGCAGAGATTAGAAAAGACAGAATAGAAATAAATGCTGAAGATAAACTTGAAATAAGAAAAGAAAGATTTGAAGATATAAGAGCGCATCAAAAAGAAAAGATGATGACTGCTGTTGAATTATGCAAAGAAAGAACAAATGATTCGGAAAAATGCAAAGATATGTTTGAAAAAAGAATAGCATTGATTGCAAACTTATCTGAAAAAGATGCTGAAAGATTAGATGATATAAAAGAACGAAGAGAGCAAAAAATGGGTGATTTGAGAGAAATGACAAAACTTGGATTGTTCAAAAAGTTCGATGACAAGAAAGAATTCAAAGCAAGAGTTTTATCAAATATAAAGATACGCGCTGCAAATGAAGATTTCCTTGAGGCTAAAGCAAACTTTTCAGCATCAAAGAAAAAGTTTGATGAGCAAAAAAAAGAATTGCAAAGTATAAAAAAAGAGCTTAAGGAGTGCTCAAAATCAGATTCTGAAGAGTGCAAAAAAGTTAATGCGCAGGCAAAAGTTCATGCAAGTGCTGGATTAGAAAGCGCTGCTTTAGCAATGATATCTAATCTGCAAAAGATAAAAGCAAAAGTGAATGAGTCTGAAGATTTGACTGAAAATGAGTCTGCTGAAATAATTGCAAAGTTAGATGCGAAGATAACTGCAATAGAATCAGTAAAAATCAAAATAGATGCGCTTAATGAAAATAGCACTAGTGAAGAGATCAGAGCTTTAGCTAAAGAGCTTAAAACAACATGGAAAAGTGCTGAAAATGAAGCTAAAAAGCATGCAGGCAGGATTGTCAGCTCTAAGATTGGTGGAATCGTTGTAAGATTAAAACACTTGGAAATTAAGCTTGAGAGAACTTTAGAAAAAGCTGCTGAACAAGGAAAAAACACTTCAGAAGTCGAGTCATTAGTGGCAGAGTTTAATTCCAAGCTTGAGTTGTCAAAAGAAAAGCACAAAGCTTCAGTAGATGCTTATCTAGAAGCTAAAACTCAGGAAGATTTTAAAAAAGCTTCTGACTTGCTTAAAGAGTCCCAAAATGCTCTGAATGAAGCTCATCAAAAGCTTAAAGAGATCTTCAAAGAGCTTAAAGATCTTAGAGTTGAGGTTGAATCTGAAGCAGAAGCAGACATAGAAGCTGAAGCTGAAGAATCTGTCAACTCAAGTGTCAACGCTAGTAGTAGTGCAACAGCTTAGAGGTGATTAAAATGAAAAAACTAAGTTTAATTGCTCCTGCAATTGCTGCTGTGCTATTCGTGACTGCTCTGTTGATTGCTGGATGCAGTTCAAAAATAACACCTGTGAGTTCAGACCAAAATGAGCAAGCTCAAGTATCTCAAGAAGTTAATGAGATAAATCAGTTAAGTTCTGAAACAAGTTTATCAGAGTCTGAAAACTTCGAAGAAGACTTGGCAGAATTTGAGAACTTTGGTAAATAGTTAATTTGTTTTTTTAATTCTTTTTCTTATATCTTCTCTGTATTCTTCGTCAACTATGTATCCAACACAATTCTCTGAGTTGCACTTGCAGGGATATTTCTCAAAATTTTCAAGATCAAAACAATAATCGTAAGTTAATTCCTCTCCTTCTTTTATATCTCTTATTGAAATTATCCAGATACGATTGTTGATAATATCTGTTTCGCAGTTTGGATTGCACGAGTGATTGATATACTTCGCGATGTTTTCAGGAATATC
>CAZDUE010000146.1:0-3575 GCA_964508575.1 uncultured Methanosarcinales archaeon | reverse complement strand
GAGGAATTTCAGTTAATGAAGTTGAAGAAGCAATCATACAAGGAGCAAAGGAGTTTCAACATCCCAATAAATTTTTGTATCATTATAGATACTTTACTGTAGTAAGCAAAAAAATAGATAATTATTATTTTATAATAACTGTGAAACCAAGGTGGTAAAAAAATGAAATGTCCAAGCTGTGAAGGAAAATTAAGAAAAGGAAATGTCAAGGAGTACATGTTCGGAGTTTATCTGGGAGAATTTCCTGCTCAGATCTGTGATAAATGCAATGACTCTTATACAGATTCAGAAACTACTAAGAGAATACAAGAAATAGCTAAGAAAAAAGGAGTTTGGAGCCTTAGTGCTAAAACTAAAGTGACTAAAACAGGCAACTCATTATCTGTCAGAATACCTAAGAAACTGGCAGATTATCTAAAGTTAAAATCAGGAGTTGAAGTTTATGTTCATCCAGATAAAGATAAAATAATTGTCGAACTGAATGTTTGAACTTAAAGAACAAAAATGAAACAAATCTTTAAGAAAATCTGGAAAGCTGCACTGCCTTATAATGATTTTAGAGATGATAAAGGGCATGCTGAGATTGTAACTAAATACGCGACTGAATTACTTAAGAAAAGTGATGCTGATCCTGACGTGGTTATTCCCTCTGCAATAATGCATGACATTGGCTGGAGCCAATTAACTACAGAAGAAATATTTGTTATTTTTGATAAAGAACAAAGAAAACTGCGAGAGCCAGAAGTAAGAAAGAAACATCAAGATGAAGGAGTTAAAATTGCAAGAAAAATTCTCAATGATTTAAATTATGATCAAGAAAAAACAAAACATGTTCTTGAAATTATCTCAGAACATGATACGAGAGAAGGATTTTACTCAAGAGAAGATGGAATAATGCGAGATGCAGACAAGCTTTGGAGATATTCAAAAACAGGATTCTGGGCAGATGTTAAAAGAGGTTTTGCTGCTTCGCGAACAAAGCGAGAATCAAAAAAGTTGATTCATGCGACTGAACTATTGCAAAGAAGAAATTTTGAGATTGATAAAAAAAACTTTTTCTATTCTGAAGAAGCAAAGAAAATTGCACGATTTGAATTGAAACAAAGGAAGAGTGAAATCAAGTCTTAAGTTTTCTCAGCTCTCTTTTTAGGTTTTGACTTTTCTCTTATTTCTGCAATTGCATCAGCAAAATAAAATTCTATCAATGTTTTTTCTGCTTCAGATTTTAAAGAATCATACTTTTTTATTATTTTTTTGCCTTCACTTAGATAAGGATATATTTGCTCAAAATCATCCCCGCTAAGTCTTTTGTGTTCATACCAAGATAAACTCTTCATTAAAAAGTTAAGTCTCTCATGTTTTTTATCAACTAATGAAAAACTTTTAAATGCGTTTAAGAATAAATTCTCTGCAAGTTGAGAAGCTAGAGGAAAATCTCTTTGTTGATAATTTCTTGCTGCATCAACATAAGATAAAGGTGTTAAAAAATTATTAACAACATAATGATTAACCCAGCTAACACCAGCATCTTTTCCTTGAATATCAGCAACAATAGTTTCTAAAGCTGGTTTTAATTCCATAACCCGCAGAACTAGTTATTTCTATATAAACTTTACGATAGTAACTTAATGACTTTCAAAATCTCTTTAAAGCTCTTTTCAGAATGATTTTTTTTGTAGATTGCAGCAAGTTTTCTTATTTTTTCTTTGTCAATATTCAAATAAAGACATAAGTACTGAACAAACTGAGTTATATTCTTAGGATTCTCGGTGTAGTGAGCTCTTTCAAAATCTATCAATACTGGAGAGTTTTTTCTTATTATAATGTGCTTGTAAGGATTATGCATTTCTTCTTTATCAATTCCTAAATTATCAAGAGTTCTGAGCTGCTTTAATATTTTTAGAGATATCTTTCTTTTCTCAAATTCATTAGATTTTTCAAAAAACTCTTTTATTGTTTCTCCTTCTATAAATTCAATGATCAAATAATCTTCAGAGCTATCATAAAGCTTAGGACTAATATTGTACGGGTTAAGTTTTTTCAAAAAATCAGCTTCATGCGAGATCTTACCAATTGCTTTAGTTTCTGGCTTTTTTATCTTTACAGCAACTTTCTTGTTCTTGTAAATTCCTTTGTTATAAATTCCCCTGTAAATAACTCCTCTCTTGCCTTTAGAAAAGTATTCCATATTACTCAATCCATTAATTTGAATCAGGTGTTCATTCATAAATCAAGTCCTTCCACAATTTTTGAAGAATCAAACTTTACAAGATCATCATAACTCTGTCCCATTCCCATGTAAAGGATTGGCTTTTTAGTAACATAACTAACTGAAATAGCAGCTCCTCCTTTCTCGTCAATGTCTGCTTTTGAAAGAATTATTCCATCAATTCCTATTGCTTTGTCAAATTCTTGAGCTTGATTAATAAAGTCATTTCCAGCAATTGACTCGCCTACAAATATTTTCATGTTTGGCTTAACAACTCGAGATATTTTTTTCATCTCTTCAATAAGATTTGTATTACTCTGAAGCCGTCCAGCAGTATCAACAAGAACAACATCTTTTCCTGAAGCTTTAGCATGCTTAACAGCGTCAAAAGCAACAGCAGCAGGATCTGCTCCATAATCATGCTTAATCAATTTAACTCCTAACTTATTAGCATGCTCTTCTAACTGCTGGATAGCTGCTGCTCTGAATGTATCAGCTGCTGCTATGACCACAGATTTCTTGTTTTTCATCAGCAAATTAGTGAGCTTAGCTATTGTTGTGGTTTTTCCAGAACCATTAATTCCCACAAAAACAATTACAAACGGCTTTTCATTAGTTCTTATAAGATCAAGAATATCTTCTCCTTCAATAAATAACTCCTCTATACTTGATTTAAGTGATTCCTGCAGAACTTCAGCAGTTTTGCCTCTCTTGATTGGCTTATTAACAACAGCTTTTTTTAGGTCATTTTTTATTTTGTCAATAACTTCAACAGCAACATTGTTCTCGAGCATCACCATTTCAAGATCCTCGAAAAACTCATCAAACTTGTCCTCAGAAATCTGCTGAGTTGTTATCTTCTCAACCAATCTGCCGAATAACCCTTTAGGTTGCTCCTCTTGAATTAACTCCTTTAATTTTTCTTTAGAATCTTTTTTTTCTTTAATTTCAAATTCTTTTGAAACTTTTGAAACATGTTTGGTTTCAGGAACATAATGCTTTTCAAATTCTTCTTTATGAATTATCTCAGTTTCCTTTCGAGCTTTAATTTCTTTGGCTTCCAATTTCTTTTTTTCAAAAACATTTGGAGATTCTTCTTTCTTCTCTTCTTTTTTTCCCAACTCCCCTAAGAACTCGTCAATGTCTTTTACTTCAGCAATCTCTTTTTTAATTTCTTTATGTTCTTTAATTTCTTTTTTTTCAGGAATTTTCGATTCAACTTTAGCTTCTGGCTCAGGATCTTTAATTTTAATTTCTTGCTTATGAAGAACATCTGATTTCTTTTTCTCAAGAGGAAATTTATGCTCTTGAGCATCTTGATATTTTTTATCGTTTACATCTTCAATAATCTCTTTAACTTGCTTTT
>CAZDUE010000145.1:0-3610 GCA_964508575.1 uncultured Methanosarcinales archaeon | reverse complement strand
TTCCTACAAATTCAGAAGTCCCTGTTGTTGGTTTTTCCATAAGAAACTTGTTAGGTGCAAGATCTTCAATATTTATAAGAACTTTTTCTGTTCCATTTATTATGAAATATCCTCCTGGATCATCAGGGTCTTCATGGTGCTTGATAAGGTCTTCCTTTCCCAGTTTATTCAAGTGGCATTTATTTGATTTTAACATGATTGGAAGATTTCCAATTTGAGTCGTGAATGCTTCTTTTTGAACTCCATTAATATGAGCAGAAACTTCAATAAATACAGGCGCTGAATAAGTTATTCTTCTCAGCCGTGCTTCAATTGGGTAGATTGGTCTTGTGGATCCGTCAGCTTCGGTTATGGTTGGTTTTTCAACCCAGATCTTGTCAAATCTTATTTTAAATTCATCAATGTTATGAGGGATTATTGTCGGTTCTATTTCTTTGTTTTCTATTATTATTTTATCAAGTTCTTCTTCAATAAATGCATTGAATGATTCAATGTTTAACTTTACAAAGCTGTGCTCCTTGAAGTATTTGTCTATAAGAATATTTTGGCTCATCAGAATACACCTCTGTAAAATGTGGTTTGACCAGATGTTTTGCTCTCGCGCATTACTTTTATTACATCTCCAGGATTTGGATCAAGATGTTGTATTGCAGGATCTTTCTTGCTGATCTTTGGAAGCTCTTTCACAGTTATTCTGTACGCTGCGAGAATTTCAGTCTTTTCTTTCTCACTTAGCTTTGTATGCTTTGGAACCAGCACATGTTTTGTTACAATGTCGTTTTCTTTCATGCTTCCACCTTCGCGAATATTATGGGTCGGACGCGATTCGAACGCGCGACCTCCTGGTATCATTTAGGATTTTACATCCCAATAAAAGCCAGATGCTCTATTGCCCGGACATTTTGTCCTCCAGGCTGAGCTACCGACCCGTCTGAATATTATTTTTTGATTTTTCTGTTGATATTTTTTCTGATTTCTCTTTGATAATTTTTAATCAAATATTTTATTAAACATCTTGATTAATTATAAACGCCCTGGCCGGGACTTTCAAGCATTTCGTTTTCTCGAGACTGCATTTGAACCCGGGTCGGAGCCTTTCTTCGACGATATTTTTTTATAATCTCGCCATGACAGGGCTCCATGATAGGCCAGACTACACTACCAGGGCTTATGAGATTTACGACAAGAATTGATGATTGCATCAATTTTCGTATTCTGATAATCTTTTCTGATAATATTTTGGAGTGGATCATGATGAATTATAGCAATCTGTCTACTCGTTAACATTTCAAGTGTCTAGAGTGAGAAAGATTTAACTATCATCATTGTATCCATGGAATTTAGGGGGGGTTTATAAAGGTTTCTACGAGTTTCGAGTTCTCCTTGTTTTAGTCATTGATTCAAAAACGTATCACAAAAATCTCAAAAATGTTCACTTTAAAGTGGTATAAAAGCAAAGCTTTATATAATTTCTAAATTTCTTAGCTCTTGATACTAATGACCTATATCCAATTACTTCGTAATTCATTTCCAGATCTGAGTTTTTTTGGAAATACTTTTGTGGCGACGAATTTAGCAACAGTTCTTAATAATAGCATAGTTGTTGCGAACAGAAAGCCTAATTCTTTTGGCTTTGGTAAAACTGAAAAGCAGTGGAAGATGCTTGTAAGAAATAACCTTGGTTTTGAACTGCACTATTTTGATTATACTCATGAGGAGTTAGCTGACTCTGAGAATGAATCTTTAGAAAGTCTAGTCAGAAGAGAACTAGATACTGATGAGTTGGTTGTTGTTAACTTTCATTTTCCAGAAATTGAATTAGATCCTAAAATCATAGACAAGCTTCCTGAAAAATTCGGAAGGGATGTTCAACAATTTGTTCATTTACATTGTTTAGGGGATTTTTATCTTGGATCAAAAGAAACAACAAAATATCAGAAAAGAGCTGACTTGTTGAGGAGAGCTCTCGAAACAGGAGTTGTAAAAAGATTTATTGCAGTTAGCGAACAAGTTAAAACCTCCTTCTTAGATGTTCTGCCTCATCAATCAATTGCAACAGTAGCTAATGGAATTCCAGAAAATATTTATCCTTTTAGAACAGAGCCTGAAAAAGAAGCATTCAGAAGACAATTTCATGTTAATGGTGAATATTTAATAGGTTATTCAGGAAGACTTGATCCTATAAAAGGGTATGAAAATTTAAGAGCGATATTGAAATGGTTTAATGATCATGATCAATACGATGTTGGTTTTTTAATTGCTTGTGCAAATGGTAAAAATCTAGACACTTTAAGAGAAGATGCCTTAGAAAAAGCACCAAGGCTGATAAAGGAAAATAGACTTGGATTGATTCTTGATGTTGCAAAATTTGTAGGACCTGTAAAGAGTTTAAACAGTTTCTCAGAGTCTTACTTTCAAAGTTATGTAGAACAAGAATTAGTCGAAAGATGTCCTTTATACAGAGGAGTTTCAGGAATTCCACTTCAGTCAATGGTTGATGTTTATTTACAACCTTCAAGATCTGAAGGTTTTGGTCTATCAGCATTAGAGGCTGTTTTTGCAGGAGCTCCGGTTGTTGCAAGTAATGTGGGTGGCTTAAGATTATTTGTTAAAGGTCCTTTCTGCAGGCTAGTGGATCAACATAGAAGTCTAAATGTCAGAGCTGAAGCTTTTGGTAATGCTATCATGAGTGTTATTGAAGATGCTTATGGTTTGAACAGAGAAAAAAATACGTCTAATGAAAGAGCAGAGGCAAGAAGTCAAGTAGCAACTCAGTATGGAGGAAGATCAAGCGCGTATAAAACAGAAGATGTTTATTTGGGTCGCGTTTAATCACAAAATTTTCTCAACTTCTTTTACAATTAGTTTGTGAACTTTTTCAGGATCCAAAGTGCCGTCGATTATGACCACGTTCTTATGTCGTTTTGCAAGTATTTCATAATTGTTCCAGACCTTCTCAAGCTTTTTGACTTCCTCAAATAATTCTGATCCTTGTCTTGATTTGTTGATCCTTGCAATGCATTCTGCAGGAGGAACTTTCAACAATATTGTAAGATCTGGTTTTCTGAAATTCTTATTCATCTCTTCGAGCCAGGTCATATCAAGTCCATCTATTGTGCCAAATGCAAACGTCGAAAGCATATATCTATCTGTTAGCACAATATTTCCTTTCTTCAGGGCAGGTTCTATTTCAATTTCCAGATGGTGTGCGCGATCAGCTGAAAATAATAATTGTAAACAAGTCTGTGATGATTTCCACTGTTTTGTTAATTGTCCTCGGACTAATCCACCTATCAAGTTATTTGTCGGCTCTTTTGTAGAATGTATTTTAAGTCCTTTCTTGCTTAGATATTCAGATAGAAGTTTTATCTGTGTCGAGTTTCCCGAGCCATCTAATCCTTCGAACGCAATAAACTTTGACATACAGGCAGTGTTTTTGATTTTCTTTAAAATTGTTTCTATGGATTTAATAGTTTCTTTAAATTCCAGTTTATTCCAATAAGAATATTTTTATCAACAAATTTTATAAATGAACTTCTTTCAATTCAAGATGAATTAATTTTCTTTAAAAAAAACAAAGGTGGTAGGAAAATGAGAAAAGGAAAATACT
>CAZDUE010000144.1:313-3632 GCA_964508575.1 uncultured Methanosarcinales archaeon | reverse complement strand
ACTAAGATACGTGAACAATCAGGAACTTATTTCTATCAACTAACACCAATACCACCCAATCACCAGTTCAAAGGAAACTCACAAGCATTCACATTCACATTCAACTCCACCGACAATTCAGCAGGAACAAAAACAACAAACCTAACAATAAGAAACAACCCACCAAAAATAATTGGATTGCTTCCTTCAATTATTGGACCTTCAGGTTTTTCAGGAAGCTCTGTTGGAAGTTTAGACCCTAATGGATTTGATGTTGAAGACAAGCGAGAAAACTTAACATGGGCAGCATTCAGCTCAAATAATAACATACTCCAAGTTTCCATTCTTCCTGGAAGAAGAATCAATCTAACAGGAACAGGACAGCCGGGAAAAGTAAATTTAACTTTAATCTTAACAGACTTAGATGGTGATTCTACAACTCATACAATACAATTTAATTTAACAAATCTGCCTTCTAATCAACCTCCAGTTGCAATACTAACAGCAAACCCCACCACAGGAAACGCACCACTAACAGTAAACTTTGACACAAGATCAAGCTTTGACCCAGACGGAACGATAACACAATACATACTAAACTTTGGAGATACAACACCAAACATCAACTCACCAAGCCCAATAACAGGAAACCATATTTATACACTACCTGGAACATATATAATGTCACTAACAGTAACAGACAACAGAGCAACAACAAACACAGCAACAACAACAATAACAGTAACAAATATACCTACTCAAAATCAAACAAGAATAAATATCACAGGCCTAACATGCTTCTCAAATGCAGTTAATAAAAGCAATCAAGCATGCTCAATAACAATTAATAGAAATAACTGCACAAATTTAGTTGCAACAATAAGAGAATTAAATACCAATCAATTATTAGGATCATGCAATATAGATCCTTTATCAAGCTCGTGTACTGCACAATATCCATTAACAAAAACAGGAAACTTCACAGTATACTCGACAACAACAAACACAAACAACTGCATAAACGACCTAGACACCCAACCAAGATTCACATACACCGTATATAGGAACCAGATTAATGTAACGAATCTGCAAATATTTAATGATCCTGGATTTTCAATTCCAGATAATGACTTTTTCAGAAATGAAAATATGTACATTAGTTTCACAGTAAGAGACAGATTAGGAAATCCTCAGAGTAATATGATCACAGATACTTTCCTTGTCAGTCCTCCAGGAGGTCATGCAAGACTAACTAAGATACGTGAACAATCAGGAACTTATTTCTATCAACTAACACCAATACCACTCAATCACCAGTTCAAAGGACAAAGCCAAGTATTTAGTTTTGCTTTTAATTTCACAGATAACACAGCAGGAGTAAAAACAGCAAACCTAACAATAAGAAATAACCCACCTGAAATACGAAATTTTAATTCATCATTCATAATAAATGATTTTACATATATTAACTTATCAAGATATGAATTTGATGTTGAAGATAAAGGAGAAAACTTAACATGGATTGCTACAAGCAATGATAATACTACTGTAGAACCGATAATATTTCAACAAGCCAATATGAAATTCTTGCTGCTTTGGCCGATGAAAAGAGGAAACGTGAATGTAAAATTGATCTTAAGAGATCTCGATAGAGATACAGATACTGAAACAACCATTGTTATAGTAACCAATAGCGCTCCTGTGATAACAAGCAGTCCAAGGACTCTTGTAGATGTCACTGAAGATAAAAATGTTCAGTACACTTATGATGTTAATGCATTTGACAGAGATAATGATACTTTAAGATACTCATTGACTGCTTATCCTCCTGGAATGATAATAAATTCATCCACTGGAATGATTCGATGGGATATAACTAAAAGAGATGTAGGGAATTATAACGTAACAGTAGAAGTTACAGACGGAACTGCAACAGCAAGACAGTCATATATTTTAAGAGTGATTCAGAAGCAAGAGACTGAGCTTTCAAGAGAAAAAGTATTCTTTAACAGATTAGATATCATTAATGAAGAATGCATCAAACCAGGAGACACTATTGAAATAGTAATTTCATTCACAAATAAAGGCAGAGAAAGCATGAAAGATGCAAGATTAACTGCAAATGTAGATGAACTTTCATTAATGACAAAAGCAGGAAGATTCTCTGCTGATAAAGATCAAAGAATAACCAAGAGCTTATTCCTCGAAATTCCAGAAGATACAGATCCTGGATGGTATGACTTGAGAGCATCTGCAGGAGATGACTTTTACAAAAGAGTAAAATTCAGAGAGTTCGAAATAAAAAAATCAGGAAAATCATGCAATTGACTGGTTCAATTATTAGCCATCAAGTATTAGCCAAAAAGTCATGATCACTTTGAAACAATATCCGCAAACGAGTATTGTAACTACTAAAGAAAAGCAAAAAACAAAAGGTTTATAAATAAAACAGAAAACCTAGACGATAGGGGGTAAAAAATGAAATCATCAAACCAAAAATCAATGTTATTAATGATAGTATTTGCAATGCTTTTCAGCTTTGCAATAAGCTCAATACAAGCAAACGCAGTTAATGCTTATCTTGAAAGCGTAAAAATAAATGGAGCAGAAGTAAATCCATGGGACCCTGCAGAATTCAGACTAAATGTAGAAAGAGGAGAATCTTTAGATGTATCTGTAAGAATAAGAGGAACTTCAAATAATTCAAATGTTCAAGTAGAAGCATTCATATCAGGACATGAACCAGATTCTGACACATTATCAGACTCAAGCGATGTTTTTGACGTCGAAAATGGAGTTAGTTATGTTAAAAAACTAAAATTAAAACTGCCAACATCTGTTGAAAGAGATAATTACAAATTAAGAGTTCTAGTTTCAGACAGATACGGAAGTGCAGATGTTTATGATTTCAATCTAAAAGTAGACACTAAAAGACACTGGATGCAAATTAAAGATGTAATATTAAGACCGCCTTTTGAAATCGTTCCAGGAAGATCATTACTTGCAACAATACAAGTTGAAAATCAAGGAGAAAAAGATGAAGAAGGAGTTAAAATAAGAGTAAGCATTCCAGAATTAAATACTCAAGGAACAGAATTCATAAATAAAATACAATCTGAAAAAACAACAACATCTGAAGAAATATTATTAAGAATCCCTGAAGATGCAAAACCAGGAAAATACAGAGTAGTTGTTGACGTAACATATAATGATGGATTCAAGACAACCTCTGATGAATCCTGGATAACTGTTGTAGCAGCTTCAGAATCAAACCAAGAGCAAGAAGTTATTATGGAATCAACAGTCACATTATCAGAAAACAACAAAGACCTTGCTCGTG
>CAZDUE010000144.1:0-303 GCA_964508575.1 uncultured Methanosarcinales archaeon | reverse complement strand
CCCAATAACTGTAATGAACAATGGAAAGACAAGCAGATCATACATGCTATCTGTTGATTCTTCAGACTGGGCAGAAACTTCAATAACTCCAAGCAATGTTTTAATAATCCCTGCAAAAGGAACTGACACCTTCTTTGTAGTAGTCAATGCTAAAAGCAATGCAGCTCCAGGATCAAAAATATTGTCTGCAACAGTATCAACAAGTGGAGAAGCAAGCAAGAAAGCAGCATTAAGAGCTAATGTTCAGGAAGGAGGACTATCACAGTCTGACATGGTTAAAACATTCCAAGTAATAGTTATAAT
>CAZDUE010000143.1:0-3662 GCA_964508575.1 uncultured Methanosarcinales archaeon | reverse complement strand
TAAAGTTTTCTATGCAAATCATTCATACTAAAATAATTAAACTCTCTCGAAAGATTCAAAAAAATAAGGCATGACATAATCACAGGAATTTAGAATGATCACAAGGAACGACAACAATTCAAGCAGAAGAAATTATTGAATTTTGGGACAAATGCGGCGACGAGATTGTTAAGATTTTAAAAAAGGAGAAATAGCGACTAAAACAAAATTATATAAATAACTTGTTTATGTTGCTTGATATCTAATAAAAATAATTAAGGAAAAAGTTAAATGGCGCAGACTAAAGCTGACGAGATGGCATTAAAGCAGAAAGAGATTTCTGTAGCTGAATTCTTCGAGAAGAATAGACACTTGCTTGGTTTTGATAACAAAAGAAAAGCATTACTGATGACTGTGAAAGAGGCAGTTGATAACTCTTTAGATGCTGCAGAAGAAGCAGGAATGCTTCCTGAAGTTCAGATCGAACTAATAGAAATGGGAAATGACAGATACAGAGTAATAGTAGAAGATAATGGCCCTGGAATCGTAAAAAAGCAGATTCCTAATATTTTTGCTAAACTTTTGTATGGAAGCAAGTTTCACAGACTTCGACAAAGTCGAGGTCAGCAAGGACTAGGAATTTCAGCATCAGTGATGTATGGACAATTGACAACTGGAAGACCTGCTAAGATCACGTCAAAAATTGGAAAAGATCATCCTGCTCAATATTTTGAATTAAACATTGATACTCAGAAAAACGAGCCGAGAATCTTGAAAGAAGAAATTGTCGAATGGAATAAAGATCATGGAACAAGGGTTGAGATTGATCTTGAAGGAACATACTCAAAAGGACCTCAGTCAGTTGACGAGTATCTTAAAGAAACAGCAATTGTCAATCCTCATGTGACTATAATCTATACTAATCCAAAAGCCGAACAAATAATATTTACCAGAGTTACAGATCAGCTTCCAAAAAATCCAGAAGAAATAAAGCCGCATCCTCATGGAATAGAATTAGGAATGCTTCAAAGGATGCTTAAAATAACAGAATCAAGGACATTGCAATCTTTCTTAACCTCTGATTTTTCAAGAGTAGGACCAGGAACTGCCAAAGAAATATGCCAGAAAGCTTCTGTTCTTCCAAATAAAAAACCATCTGAAGTTGATCTTCAAGAATCTGAAAAGATAATCAAAGCAATAAAAGAAGCTAAAATAGTTTCTCCATCTACTGACTGCTTGAGCCCTATAACTTCTGAACTGCTTGAGAAAGGATTGAAAAAAGAAATCAAAGCAGAATTTTATACTGCTGTGACTAGACCTCCTGAAGTTTATAGAGGAAGACCATTTATCATCGAAGTAGCCATCTCCTATGGAGGAGAACTTCCTGCAGATAAAACAATCAATATAATGAGATTTGCAAATAGGGTTCCACTACTTTATCAGCAAGGAGCTTGTGCTTGCGCAGAAGCAATTGAAAAAACAAACTGGAGATCTTATGGACTTCAACAATCTCAAAACTCACTTCCAGTAGGACCGTGTGTTATAGTTGTTCATCTAGCATCAGTCTGGGCGCCTTTTACTTCAGAAGCAAAAGAAGCAATAGCGCATTATTCTGAAATAATAAAAGAAATAAAACTAGCTATTCAAGAATGTGGAAGAAAATTATCAAGCTATATCAACAAGAAAAAACGTGTGCAAGATGAATTCAAAAAAAGAGGATATATTGAAAAATATCTGCCTCACATAGGGATTGCACTTAAAGAATTATTAAATCTCTCGGAAAAAGATGAGAAAAAAATGCTCGAGATACTTGAGGAAACTTTAGAGAAATCAAGACCTACTGCTGATCTTGAAAAAGTAGAGCATGATGACGATGAAGAGGGCCATGGTCTGGAATTGGGAGAAGAACCTGAAAATGAAGAATAATAAGGAGTATTAAAAATGGCAAAGAAGAACAAGAAAACTGATACAGAGATGATAGGAAAAATCGATGATCTTTCTAAAGATGTTTATACAAAAATAATCTCAAGAGAGACTCCTAATATCAAGATGCCTGTCAGATCACTGGCTAATGTAGAGTATGACGAGAAACAAGGATATTTTGAAATTGGAAAACAATTCAAAACAAGAAGCTTGACTATGAATACTGTAAAAACATTCGCCCAGACATTGAGAATGATGAGTTTATCAAAACAATTGATTAATACTAATGATATTGCAACAAAAAGAGAAGCTTACTATGTCTCGAAAAACTGGGGAGAGGCCAGATTTTTGGAACAGCCAGAATCTGATACAATAATGGATGATATTGAAGCAGCATTCATGGTGAATAGAGAAAGAATAGGATTTATCCCTGAAGAAAAAGGAGGGGACGTCTCTGGAAAATTGATAGTTGTAGATGAAGACCCTGAAACTGGCGGGGAGATAAAGATTGACTGTACTAAGATGGGAACAGGAGCGTACTCAGTGCCCAGCAATGTGGAACATTTAGAATTTGAAACAAACGCGAGTTTTATACTTGCAATAGAAACAGCAGGTATGTATCAACGACTTGTGAAACATGCTTACTGGAAAAAAGCTAACTGCATTCTTATCAGTTTAGGAGGAGTTCCAACAAGGGCATGCAGAAGATTTATCAGAAAATTAAGCGATGAAAAGAAAATTCCAGTATTAGCTTTCGTAGACGGAGACTGTTATGGGTATCTGAATATTTACAGAACTTTAAAAGTTGGCTCAGGAAATGCCGCTCACATCAATAAATATTTTTGCGTTCCAAAAGCAAGATTCTTAGGAGTTACTCCACAAGATATTATTGATTACAAACTACCAACTCATCCATTGAAAGACGTTGATATTAAAAGAGCAGAAGATGGACTGAAGAACGATCCTTTTGTTCAACATAGTAAAGAATGGCAGAACGCTTTAAAGCAGATGATAAAAATGAAAAAAAGAGCAGAACAGCAGGCACTAGCAGCATGGGGACTTAACTACGTAATAGACAAATATCTTCCTGATAAGCTGGAGAATAAAAAGACCTGGCTGCCTTGAGTTTTAAATTAATAATTTAAAAAAAATCATTTGAACATGAAAACATCTTCTTTTGGAAATCTTAATTTTTCTCTTGGCTTGTCTGATGCGTAGCCAACAGGAGCTAAAACACTAGGAACTAGATTTGCAGGAAGTTTAAGAATTTCAGAATATTTTTCAGAGTTAAAGCCCTCCATTGGACAAGAATCAAAGCCCAAAGATTTTGCTCCGTTCAATGCATTTTCCATTGCAATATATAATTGTCTCTGACTCCAGGCAAGTTTTTTCTCTTCACTCATTGTTTTTTCAAAACCTTTCATCATATCAATATAACTTTTTATGCTTTCTGGCTTTGCTCCATTTTTTATCATTAATTTTTCTAGATCTGCAATTCTCTTTGATACATCTTTATCTGCACAGAAAACAAGAAGATGCGAACAAGTTGTTATTTGTTTTTGGTTCCACGAAACTGGAGAGAGCTTTTCTTTTAATTTTTGATCTGTTATTACTATCACTCTCCATGGCTGGATATTATAAGATGAAGGAGCATATCTTATCAATTCTAAAAGTTTGTTGATTTTAGAATCGGGTACTTTCTTGCTGTCAAACTCTTTTACTGCATATCTTTCCATAACTATTTTTTCGAATTCCATTTT